>NZ_JBPGXU010000001.1:0-142405 GCF_056755675.1 Luteibacter sp. KNZ12-1A
CCGATCACGCACCGATAGGCTCGATAGAACCGCGACTCGTGCGGGCTATCCACCTGCTCGTCCACGTGCACACGGGCGAAGTGGAAGCACAACAGGGGCGTCACCGTTAGGCCCAGGACCCACGACCCCAAGAGGGTCACGGCCAGCACCACGGCCAGCGAGCGCATGTATTCATTCGTGCTCGTATGGCCGAGGAAGAACGGAGAGAAAGCGAACACGATGACCAGGGTCGACACCAGGAGGGGAACCGCCAGCGTGCGCCCGGCCTCGATGCACGCCTGCCGTCGCTCCTCGCCTATCTTCAATCGCCGCTCGATGTCTTCAGCGATCACGATGCCGTTGTCCACGAGCAGGCCCAGGGCGAGAATGATCGCGGCCATCGACACCATCTGCAGCTCGATGTCGCACATGCGCATGACCAACAGCGAACTCAGGATGGTCAATGGCACGATGGAGCCTACCACCAGGCCCATGCGCCATCCGAGGAAGAGCATGACCACAGCCATCACGATGACGATGGTCTCGCCCATGACGTGGTGCATCTTGCTCATTTGCCGAGCGACGACATCGGCCTGGAACGTCACGACGTGGGCCTGGAATCCCGCCGGCAACTGGCGCGACGCCTGATCGATGCGTTTCTTCAGTGCCTTGCCGAACGTGGCGATATCCAGGCCGTCCTCCATGGAGACGGAGACGACCACGGCCGTCTGGCCTTGGTAGACAGCCGCCACCTGGGGCGGGTCCTCCGGCATCGCCTGCACGGTGGCCACATCACCCAGCGGCACGTCGGCATGGCCTTCCTCGCGAGGCACCGACAGCAGGAACTGACGAAGATCGTCCACCGAACGAATCCTTCCTCCGACGCTGACCGATAGCGCCAGTCCCGACACCGTGGGTTCGCCCGCCGAGGCAAAGGCATTCTGGGCGGCCAACTGCTGGGCGGCAGCGGCGGGGCTCAGTCCGAGCGCGGCCAGCTTCGTCCGGTCGAACTGTATGTAAAGCCGGGTGTCTTGCAAGCCGTAGAAGCTCACGCGCTCGACACCGTTGAGACCATACAACGCCGACCGGAACTGCCTGAGTGGCTCGCGCATCTGGGCTGGAGAAAAACCGGGAGCGGTCACGGCGATCGAGGCAACCGACACGCTTCCGAAATCATCATCCAGGAAAGGTCCCACAGTGCCCGCGGGATAGCCCTGGCTCACTTCGGTGAGTTTCGACCTTACCTTTTGCCACATGACATCCAAATCAGTGACGCGGTCGTAGGCGGTGAGCTGGATCACCACGGAACCCGGCCGGACATTGCTGACGATCGTCTTCAGGCCGTCCAGTTCGCGTAGCCCTTCCTCTGCCGGCTTGGCCAGAATGTTCTCGACCTCGTCGGCCGGCATGCCGGGATGGCTGATGGAGACGATGGCATCGCGCACGGTGACCGAGGGCTCTTCCTGCGAGGGGAAGTGCAGGAACGTCCACGTGCCGGCCACGAGTATGAGTGCGGCGATAAAGAGGGTCAGGCGGTTGGCCTGGAGCGCCGATCGGGTCAGGAACATCAGTGGCGCTCCAGTCCGCTGTCGCCTTCGAACTCACGTACGGCCTGGCCATCGGTCAGGAACGCGGTACCCGCCCCCACGACGCGCTCGCCTGCCGATAGCCCCGTGCTGATCAAGGCGCGGTCGCCGCTGGTGGCCGCCACGGTGACGGGCCGGCGCATGACTTGCCCATGCGCGGCATCGAAGACGAAGACGGTCGCATTCCCGGCCGGAGCTTCCGGAACCACGGCGGCCAGGGGAATCGCCACGGAACTCGTGCTCGCCGATTTCCCGGCCAGCCTCAGTCGTACCCATTGGCCCGGCGACAACCGCACCGGAGCAGCCAGAACGCGAAAGATGCCTTCTACTGTCGCGCCCCGCTCCAGGTGTCCGGACAGGTGGCTCAACCGCATCGGTACCGTGGTGGCGTCGGGATCGACGAGCTGCGCGGTATCGCCGACGACGAGGCCGGAGGCGAGCGCTGCGGGCAAGGAGGCGACCACCTCGAGTTCGCCCTCGCCTTCCACGGCGAGCACCGCTTGACCGGCCGACAAATCGCTGCCTGGCTCCGCCATGCGGGTAACGACCGTTCCTGCGAACGGTGCGAGGATGCGGCTGCGTTCCAGATCGCGCTGCGCGAGTTCGACGGCGGCGTCGGCTGCGGCCGCTTTGCCACGCGCCACCTGGTCGGCGGCGCGTGCCTGGGTGAGACTCGATGCCGAGGCGGCTCCGTCATTGAACAGTGCCGTCTGCTGACGCAATTGCTCGGCACGTTCGAGACGCTCGCCATGGGCCGCCAGCGCGTCCGAACGTGCCTGCGTGAGGCGGAGACGCGCAGGCACCGGATCGAGCGTCGCCAGCACCTGCCCCACCACGAATCGATCCCCGGGATGTACGCCCACGGAAGTTACCCGGCCGGCCAGATCGAAACTCAGCGTCGCGCGTCGTGCCTGACGCACCTGGCCCAGGGCCGATGCAATGGCACCTGGCGCCGGCGTCACCTCCGCCAGCAGGACCGAGCGTTCGGTGGGCCGCTGCCTCGGTGGCTTGTCGCAGGCACTGAGCAGGCAAACGGCGACCAGGCCGGCAGCCGCAAGAAGAGAACGCATCATGAAACCAGACTCCGAATGGAAGAAGAAAGCAGGTGAAGGGCGGAACGCGGCCTACCCGCGTGCGGGATCTGAAGGAGGATGCGAAGGCAGGACGACGCCGTAAAAAGTGCGGAAAACGGCCAGCCGGCTCAGCGCTTGATCACGCTGCGCCGAGAGGCAGTCCATCTGGACCTGGGCGGCGTCGATACTGTGGGCTAGCAACCCGGACGGGTCTTCGAGTCCCTCGGCGTGCCTGGCGAGGGCCTTCGCCAGGCGCTCGGCGTCCGCACGACACATCGGTTGCATCCGGCGCATACGTGCGGTGGCTGACTCCCGTGCGTCCAGCGCATCGGCCACCTCGCGGAAGGCGTGTTGCACCGTCAACTCATAATCGGCGACCGCGGAATCCTTACGCGCCTTGGCAAGATCCAGGTCCGCGCGGCGCGCGCCGCTGTCGAACAAGGGGAGGTTCAGCTGGGGAAGGAAGGTCCATCCCCCGGTGTTCGCACTGAACAGGTGGTCCAGGTCCGACGAAACGTGTCCCACGGATGACGACAACTGAATCGACGGGAAGAATGCCGCGCGGGCGGCACCGACGTTCGCGTTGGCCGCGCGCAAGCGCTCTTCCGCGCGAACGACATCCGGCCGTGACAGGAGTACGTCCGAGGGAAGCGACGCCAGACGCTCGGACTCGGAATCGACCCGCCCCAGTGAGGCCAGATCGGACGCCGGCGATGCCAGGCGGTAGCCACTGAGCGATTGCAGATAGCGCAGTGCCTCGGCCTGCTTGCGATCGGCCTCCATGCGCGCGAGGTGGACCTTCATCGCCTGGTCGCGTCGCGCCTGCAGATCGTCAGCGGACAGTGTGCCGACGAATTGCTGTTTTTCCGCGTTGGCCAGAAGCGCATCCGCCGCCTGATCGGCGTATCGAAGCTTGGTACCGATCTCCGCGGCGGCCCGCTCGTTGACATAGGCACTGAGCACCTCGGCGATCAGCGCGCCGCGCGCCTCGACCTGCCCTGCCTGGCTGCCCAGGTACTCATGCGCGGCTGCTTCCGAGAGCGAGTTCAATCGCCCGAAGAAGTCCAGTTCATCGTGCAGGTCGAGCGTGGCCGAGGTGAAATCACGGCCCAACAGCGCCTGGGCATGGGGATCATCCAGGTGCACGCGATCTCGTTGGGCGACAATCCCTACCTGAGGGAAACTCGACGACCGCGCGGATGCCGCTTGCGCATGGGCCTGTGCCACCTCGGTGGCGATCTTGCGCATGTCAGGGTTGCTGGCCAAGGCGACGGCGACGATGTGCGCGCCCTCGCCATCGGGCGAAAACGAGGCAATGAACCGTGCTTCGTCAGGCGTGAGCATGGTGTCCGGCGGCACCTCTCCGACGCGGAGGCCCGCCGGTGCACGATACGCGCTGAAGGTCGGCGGGATGGCCGCGGCGGGCCGCTCGTAGGCGGGTGCGAGGGAGCAGGCCGAGAGGCATGCACAGGCCAAAGCCACGAGAACCAGGGGAATCGAATGGGGCCAGAGCAAGCGGTCGACAGGTTGGCAGCGGCGCACGGGGTAGCCCTTGAATGATAAGCTGCGCGCATTGTTGTGGAGCTTTCTGAAGGCTTCATCGGCCTTTCTTCAAGATATGATCAAGGGAGCCTTCCATGCGCCGACGCGTGCTCGTCGTCGAGGATGATGCCGATAGCGCAAGCATCCTCCAGGCCTACCTCGAGAAGGACGGCTTCGACGTCCACATCGCTTCGGACGGCCGAAAGGGCATCGATGCCCACGCACAATGGAAGCCGGACATCGTGCTGCTCGACATCATGCTGCCCGAGGTGAGTGGCACGGATGTGCTCAGCACGATCCGTCGCACCAGCCAGACGCCCGTCCTCATGCTCACCGCCCTTGGCGATGAGCCGGACAAGATCGGAGCGCTGCGCTACGGCGCGGACGACTACATCGTCAAACCGTACAGCCCGAGGGAAGTCGTGGCTCGCGTGCATGCCGTGCTGCGACGTGCCGTTCCGCCGTCGCCCCCGAGCACCGCCTTCAGCGATGGTCCGTTGGTCGTGGACATGCAAGCCGTGACGGCCGTCGTGGACCATCCGGTGCGCGGCAAGGTGACGCTGGACCTGACCCCCACCGAATTCGGCATCCTCGCCCTCCTGGTCAAGACGCCGTTCAAGGCGTTCACCCGTGTCGAACTGTTGGAAGCCTGCCTGCCCGACAGCGATGCGTTGGAACGCGTGGTCGACACCCATGTGCACAACCTGCGCCGAAAGCTGGAGGCGGTGGACGTACGCGGCGTCCTCGTAACGGTACGGTCGGTCGGATACCGGTACCGATGACACACGAACCACGATGGCGATCGGGACGCCCCCGTTCCCTGTGGCGCTGGGTGGCCGTGCGCATGAGCCTGCTCGCCGTTGGGGTCGTGCTCCTCATCGCGCTAATGATGTGGCTGCGCTTCGCCTTGGCGGCGTATGCCATCGAGCGAAGGATTCCCCCGGAGACCCTGGCGAAAATCGCGCAATTGAGTAAGGCTCCGGAGGAAAACGATCAGGCGCTGTGGGGATACTTACGCCAGTACTACAAGGCCCAGGATCTCGTACCTGGCCTTCTCAGTACGGATTGGCTGATCTTCTACGGCCTGGTGCTTGCCTCGATTCCACTCATTGTCGTGCTGGGCTTCGTCGCTTCGCGTCCCCTGTCCCGCCAGTTCTCGATCGTCGCCGCCACGGCGCGGCGCGTCACCGGCGGCGACTTCTCGGCACGCGCCGAGTTGGTTCCGGGTGCGCCGCTGGAGTTGAATCGGCTGGCGGAAGATTTCAATGCGATGTGCGAAAAACTTTCCCGCTACGAGCGAGAGGTGCTCGAATCCAGCGCCATCCTGGCGCACGAATTGCGCACGCCACTGAACGCCGCGATGGGACGCGTCCAGGGCATTCTCGACGGCGTGTTCGCGCCGGAAGCCACGCAGCTCACGCTCATCCATCGGCAACTCGCCCAGCTCAACCGGCTGATCTCCGATCTCCACTTCCTGTCGATGGCCAGGGCGGGCGAACTTCGTCTGGTGCAAGAGCCCTTCGACATCACCGAACTCATGGTCGAGCGGGTGACCTGGTCATCGCTCGCCCTGGAGGAAGCCGGCATGATGGCGACACTGGATGCGGCTCCGGCCATCCTGTGGCATGGCGACCGGGACCGCATCGGGCAAGTCATTTCCGTCTTGATCGAGAATGCGCTTCGCTACGCCGCCGTGGGAAAGGAGCTGCTGCTCCGCCTGCGTAGCACTGAGGACGCGCTCACGATCGACGTGCAGGATCGTGGTCCTGGCATCGCCCCCGACGATCTTCCACGCGCGTTCGACCGTTTCTGGCGGGCCGAGCACTCGCGCGGTCGTCATTCAGGAGGTAGTGGCCTGGGCTTGGCGATCGCGAACGTGATCGTCGAGGCGCACGGGGGCTCGATGGCGATTCACAATCGGGACGGCGGGGGACTGGTCGTGAGCCTGACCCTGCCGCCCACGCATCAGAGGGAGTAGTTCATCGCCAGCGCCGTCCCCAGGGAGGTATGCCGCTTGACGATGGGGCTGTCGCCCGCCTCGTTCATGTAATGCGTGCCTCGTAACACGATGCTGCTGGACCAATGCGGGCTGTAGACGTGCGTCCAGGTCGCGCTCGCTGAATACGCGTAGAGGCCGGAGGCAGCTTTGTAAGCGGCAAAGCCACTTCTGGCACCCTGCGCCGGCGTCACGCCGAAATACGCGCGATTGAACGCGGCGTTTCCCGCATGCAGGTCCGCGTTCACGGTCACGATGTCCGTCTCTTCCTGCACGAGCCCCAGTTCGACACCCGCGCGGTATCGACCGCGATGCGTTCCATCCTTGAGCGAGTATTCGGCTTCCACGCTGGCCGACAGGATCGAATTGAATCGTTGGGCGACGGTCGTGCGGCTCACGACTGCCCCCGTAACGTCGCCCATTCCCCTGAGGGTGCGCGAGCCGGGGCGCAGATTGCTGTCCCGGTCCACGCGGCCGAAGTCATAGTGAAAGGCCTCGCTGGCCGAGAAGCCACTTTCGCTTTGGTATTGGGCACCCACGCCACGCAGCGAATCGATGAACCAAGGACCCTTCTGGACCGAGATCAATGGCACGGCCTGGACGAAGGTCTTGTCCGAGCCTGCATATCGGGGGGCGGTGATGGCGGCTACGCCGAAGGATGCTTGCAGGGCTCCGGCGGCAGGAGCGGTCGGTGACTCGTCGGCGCGTGCGGTAGCAACCATCGCGAAGAGGCAAGCGACGCCGGCGGCGCGAGCGGAACGGGAATGAAGATATCGTTGCATGGGGACCTGGCTATGGGGTGGGATTGGAGTGGTGGGACGGACGTTAGAACCGCCATCTCAAGGTGGCATCCACGCTTCTTCAAGATTTGATGGAGGCGACATGGGCCGGCCGTCTCGATGAAATCTTGAATAGGTCTACATGAAAGCTTGAGACGACCGCCGCATCCTGGTTCGTCACCGGCTGCGACCCACCCCATGCATTGCGCTCCCCTCGCCTATTCGCCTGGCCACCTCGTGCTGAAACCGGAGTGGGAAGTTGTGCCTGGTGAACGAAGTGGCGATTGGATGATCAGGCGTCGTTCGTGATCGAGTCGAGAACTTTCAAGCCGACGCTACGATAAACCCGTGCCACGGACGTGCGGCCACCTACCCATCAGTCATGTTCAGCTTTGCCCCCGTGACCGCTACAGTGCCATCGGCCTCCAGTCGTGGCCACGCAGGGACTGACCATGGGTTTCGACTTCTCATTTGTTCTTCTCGGGGCCACCAGTCTCGCGGGCATCATCTGGCTTGGCCATGCCGTGTATCGGCGGACTCGCCCCGCCCCGACTGCCCTTCCCGCCCAGCCTGGCGAACCCGTCATCGTCGATTGGGCGCGTTCGTTGTTCCCCGTCCTCCTCCTTGTACTCGTGCTTCGTTCCTTTGTCGCGGAGCCTTACCGTATCCCGTCCGGGTCCATGATGCCGACGCTCGAAGTCGGTGACTTCATCTTGGTTAACAAGTTTGCCTACGGGCTGCGTGCACCCGGCTTCAACTGGCGTTTCATCGACACCGGGCACCCACAACGTGGCGACGTCGTCGTCTTCCGCTTTCCCGGCTATCTGTGCGATGTGTCGGGCCGGATCGTCCGTGGTGGCGACGTCACCTGTGCCAATCCATCGACGAAGATCGACTTCGAAAACGTCATCAAACGCGTTATTGGTGTGCCGGGCGACACGATCGAGACGCGAGGCGATCAGCTTTTCATCAACGGCCGCGAGGTACCGAAAGTCTTCGCACACGATTACCAGGGCGACCCACGCCTGTTCGAGGATCGCCAGCTGCTGGACGGCAACGCCGCGGTCTACACGGAGCGACTGCCCGGCGGAAGCACCGCCGCCGTCGAGCACGCCGTAACCATGACCCGGGGCACGCCAAGGGCTCCCTACGAGATTCCGAGTCCGACCATCCCCGCCAAGGTACCCCCGAACTGCTACATCGTGATGGGCGACAACCGCACCAACAGCCTGGATAGTCGCTGGTGGGGCTGCCTTTCGGAGGACCATCTCGTGGGTAGAGCGTTCCTCATCTGGCTAAGTTGGAAAGGCTTCGGCACGGGCGGCGTCGGCATCGGTCGCATAGGTCGGACGATACGTTAGTCACGCCATGCACGGAGCTTGGTCGCGCATTCAGCGGGAAATGTGCTGGCCCGGTCACTCGTGTCGATCACGGTCGAAGGATCACCCGTCCAAACGCTTTGCGGTCCGCAATGTAGCGGTGAGCTTCGGCAGCATCGGACAGCGAATACACCGCATCGATGACGACAGTGAGATCGCCGTGCGCCACCTCGTCGATGATCTTTTGCACGACGCTGTGAACTCGCTCATGCTCCAGATCCAGCGAACTGGGAAAATAGACACCGTGCATACTGTTGTTGCCTCGCCATAACGCGACCGGATCGGGCCGTGTTTCGTCGCGACCCGAAACGCCGACTGTGATCACCCGACCACGGTAAGCGAGCGCCTGAATACTGCGGGCCAGGTTTTCGCCAGCGATGCTGTCTATCACCAGGTGCACACCCTGCCCGTTCGTAACAGTCCGACTGGCAGCGACGAAGTCCTCGTGTACATAGTCGATCCCGACATCGACGCCGTAAGTACGCAGGGCTTCGAGTTTTCCAGGGCTAGAGGCGGTCGCCATCACTCGCGCTCCAGCGCGCTTCGCCAATTGCACCGCGGCGAGGCCAAGCGCACCCGAGGCCGCATGGATCAATACCGTCTGACCGGCTTTCAGCTGGCCAAACTCAAACAAGCATTCATGCGCCGTCCCCCATGCCACCGGAATCGCCGCGGCAACGTCGATGTCCATGCCATCCGGAAGTACCCACGTGTCCTCCACGGGTGCCACGCAGAACTGCGCATGCGATCCCCATGACACAATGGCTACGACACGCTGACCAATGTGTCGGTCAGTAACGTCTGCGCCCACTTCGACGATCGTACCCGCGCACTGATAGCCCACTATGTGGGGGACGTGCACCAACGGGCGGATCTCCCTGTTAACCAGGTCGCCCCCTTCGATGGAAATGGCGGCCACCTCGATGAGCACTTCACCAAGCCCGCATCGAGGCACGGGAACGTCCTCGAAACGAAAAACTTCAGGACCGCCGTTCTGGTAATACACCGCTGCTTTCATCGTCATCGCAATCACCTCACCGTCAGATTGAATTACACGAACCACATAGTCTTATATGCCCGTAATAGAACGACGGAAGGTGGGCGACATCAGGCTACAGCGAGCGTGCCGTCGGGCTCGACCAGCCCCATCCGAGCGATTCGGTACATGGTCTGGCGCATGGAAAGCGCCTGATCTTCGCCGAACTCTCGTTCGAATAGTGCTTGTGCCCTCTCCCAGTACGGACGCACTTCCGCCTCAAGGCGTTCGCCCTTTTTTGTAAGTCGCACTTCGCGTTCACGTCGGTCGGTCTTTCCGACCGTGATAGTCACGAGGCCGTCGCGCTCGAGGGGTCGCAAATTGTGCCCCAACGTCGCGCGGTCGAGAATCAGCAATGACGTCATCTCACCCATCATCATCGGACCGCGAAGGACCAGGTTGGCCAGCATCGTGTACTGGTTTGTACCCACTCCGGTGGGTGCGAGGCAGGCGTCGTAGAAGCGCGAGACATGCCTGGCGGCCTGGCGCAATGAAGTGAAATTGCACCGCAGCGCGGGTTTGGTGTTAGTCGCACGGGTATTCATGGCAGGTCACGTTGCCTCGTTGAAGGCATATTAGTCTCACATAAGACTATTTGCAATCCCCTTCGTGCATCTTCTGGGAGGCCGGGCGCCCGGTCGCTACACGTATCCTCCGATGCGGCAGAGGCCTTCCACGTATCCACCACCGCCACCGCCGGTCGGCGCGTAGGAATCAGGCATCTTTTTGACCGGGCTGAAGAAAAGCTCCAAGGTCATCAATGGAGGCCACCCGGGCAAGGACCGCGAAGACATCCGTGGCCAGCTGCGCCGGGGAGCCGGTGCCCGCATCGACCCTCACCGCGGGCGTCTCCGGCACTTCATAAGGCGAACCGACGCCCGTGAAAAGGGGCAGTTTGCCTGACCTGGCGAGCATATAAAGTCCCTTCGCGTCGCGCGATTCGCAGATCTCAATGTCTGTCGCCACATGAACTTCCACGTAGTTTCCATGCACTTCGATCATTCTTCGCGCCTGCTCCCTGGCGTCCGCATGAGGCGAAACCATCGCACAAATGGCAATCCCGCCATGCTTCGCGATTTCGCTCGCAACGTAGGCGACCCGCAGTACGTTGGCATGCCTGTCCTCGCGGGAGAAACCCAACCCTGCTGAAAGATGCCTTCGCACTTCGTCCCCATCGAGGATGCTGACGGTGCGATTCGTGTGCTCCATGAGCAACGTGGCGAGCGCTTTGGCAAGCGTTGACTTGCCTGCCCCGGGCAGGCCAGTGAGCCAAACGACGACCCCTTGTCGCGCGCGCGCCCGGAAGGCCTCGCGCAGGATATTCGTGACCTCCGGGAAACTGTACCAGTCGGGCACCCCTTCCCCGCTGGCCAGGCGCCGGCGAAATTCGGTTCCGCTGATTGCCTGGGCGATATCCTCCTTGCGTAATTCATCGGCCGCCACATAAGTGCCCCTGTTGGCGACGTACATCATCTCCTGGTAAGGCAAGATGCGCATGCCGAGTTCGTCGGCATGCGACAGCGCCAGAGCCTGAGCGTCATATGGCCCGTAGTAAGGTGTTCCACGCGCGTCCATGCCCGGCCCGGCATGGTCGCGTCCGACGATGAAGTGAGTGGCGCCGTAATTCTTTCGGATGATGGCGTGGAGAAGTGCCTCGCGCGGGCCACCCATACGCATGGCTAGTGGAAGCAGTGAAAGCCTGGCGCAGGCGTGGTCGTAATAAGGCAGCAAGGCCTGATAGCAACGCACGCGGGTGAAATGATCCACGTCCCCCGCTCGGGTACGGCCAACAGCGGGTTGCAGCAGCAGTTTTGCGCCGGTATGGGACATGGCGCGCATGGTCAACTCGAAATGCGCGCGATGCATCGGATTGCGGGTCTGGAAAGCGACGATGCTGTGCCATCCATTCGCGTCGAACCAGGCCCGGAGGCTGCGCGGCGTGTCGCGCAAAGCTGTGAAGTCCGCATGCGCCGGTAGCTGGATGCCGCGGATCTGCCCTCCCAGACAGGCCCGGCCAGTTTTGGCCAGCGCCTCCGCAACTCCGGGATGGCCAGAGTCGAGAGTGCCGAACACGCGCAGGGCTTCACGCACAAAGTCGGGGCGAAACACATCTTCCACTGTCATGACCGCCAGTGGCGTGCCATCGTCGTCACGCAAGGCCACCTCATGTCCAGGTCGGATGCCGTCCGCTATGGCCGCAGTGACGTCCAAGGTGACCGGCATCGGCCACAGCGTGCCGTCCGCCAGACGCAGGTTTTCGATAACGCTCAGGTAGTCGGCTTCGGCCATGAAGCCTTTCAATGGCGAGAAACCGCCGTTGAGAAGAAGTTCGAGATCGCAGATCTGTCTGTGGTCGAGTCCTATCGCGGGCAGTGTCGCACTGTGCCTGCGGAGCACCGCGGCCTCACCCCGCGCAGGAAGCAGGTCGACGAGCAGGCCACCATGTGGCGGGTTTCGGTGGAGTCCGGATATCGCCTGATCGCCTACGCCCTGGGCCAGCTCGTTCGCCACTTCTTCGCCAGAAGCTCTCATGTTCTCCATCCACCTGCTGATCTTCCGAAGATCGCGATAAGGGTCGACTATCGCTGGCCGTGCTCATAATGCATGGCCCCGCCCGATGGCGCCACGGGTGCGTCACCAGCGCACCCGCACCCCTACATTGGCCGATTCTTCTCGATACTTGCTCCCGCTCAGTTCGCGGCTGGCCGAGAGCACGCCGAACAGACTCACGCTCGGGTTGAGCCGGGCTTCCACGCCCGCGTCCAGGCGCACCGTGGTGCCCAGGTCCTGGTTGGGCAGCATCAAGGCGTTGCCGCCCACGCCGGGCTCGACCACTTGCAGGGCATCGGCCGCCTGATTGAGCGTCCGGTGCATGGCAAGCGTCGCCCACGGCCTGATCGTCGCGCCGCGGTCGGTGGTGAACACTTTCTCCATGCGCAGACCCGCGAGGGCCGTGCCCATCCAGTGATTGTCGAAGGTCAGCTCGCGCTGGTTGGCGTCGACCGTGCTGTCCCAGTGCACCTGGGTGGCTGCAAGCTTGACGTGCGGCTCCAAGGTCCAGCCGCTGTCCAGCAGGTAGCGGTGCCCGATCTTCGCACTGACGGTCACGCTGCCGCCGCTGAGCGACTGCGTGAAACCATCGGAGGTTCGGATGCGGGCGCGTGCACGCTGGCCGCTCACCACGGTGTCCAGATAGCTGCCGTCGTTCCAGTACAGGCTGCCGTACCAGCCGGCCACCGGCGTATCGAGGCGGATGCCGGCCTTGCCTATGCCGGGCAGGCCGGTCGAGTTGCTGCCCGTGGTCCAGTAGTTGCCGTGCAGATAGCCCACGAACGCGCCGATGCGTCCGCTGCCACCGCTGTCCGACCCCACATAGTCGTAGCCCATGTACATGCCCACGTCGCTGCCGGTTGCGGCAACGCCGGGGTCGGCGCCGAGGTCCGTGCTGCTCGCCGTCGCCGCCACCCAGAAGCCGTGGCAGTCGTCGACGAAGCGCGTGTCGGCCTGTTCGCTCTCGCGCTGTTCCGGCTTGTTGCCGCACTGCGGATGCTCGGTGCTGCGCATGCCGGCCAGGCGCTGGTGGATCAGGTCGTCGTTCTGCCGCGCCATCAGTGCACCCAAGGTCGGCAGTACGGCATAGGCAGGCAGTTCCGGCAGCAAACCGGCCTGGGCTTCCAGATACCAGTTGTGATCCGCTTCCTGGCCGAAGGTCCACGGGAAGGCACTGCCGCTCAGGCGCACCGCGCCATCGACGGCGTTGGCCGGCACGAAGCTCCCAGGGGTGCTCGGATCGTCGTGCGGGCTGGAGATGACCAGGATCGACGTCTTGCCCGCGCCGGAGAGCGTGGCGCCGTCGCTATTGAACGCCACGCGGGTGACGCCGCTGACGTCGCCGCCGACGTTCAGGCCGCCCGCTTTCAGCGTTTCCGGCGCCACGTCCAGTTGCAGCGTACCGTTATTGCCGACGTAGTTGCCGCTGATCGGCAGGCGGTTGCTGCCGACGTCGATCAGGCCGGCATTCTCGATGCTGCCGCCGAAGGACGCGCCGGCCTGAGCGAGCAGCTTCGACGTGCCGTCGATCGCCAGCGTGCCGCCCTCGAGGTTCAGTGGTCCGTTCAGGCTCAAGCTACTGGTATTCAACAGCTCCATGCGCTCCCAGCCGCTCAACAAGGGTAGTTTGCCGCTCTCCAGCGCAAGGCCGCTAAAGCTGAGGCGATCCCCACCTTCGCCGCCATTCAGCGCGGCGACGCCGCTGATGTCGCCTCCGACGAAGGCCACCGTGTCGTTGCCGGTGCCGAAGTCAAATGCGCCGCGCACGGTACCCATCGAGGTGAAGCTGTCGTCGCCACCGGTGCCGCCGTAGCGGCCTTCGACCTGCAGCGTGGCGCCGGCGGACACGGTGGTCGCCTGCGCCGTGATGCTGCCGCCGGCGGTCACGTCAAGCGTGCCTTCGCGCACATTCACCGCGGTGAGATCGGAACTGGCCGGGCCGTTGACATTCAACAGCCCGGCGCCGGTCTTGCTGAGCGTCTCGAAGCCCTGCACCGCGCCGAGGTTGGCGACAGTGGCGATGTCGGCGTTGAAGGTGTCATTGCCGGCACCGGCTTCCACCGTGCCGAGGATGCGGGTGTTGTCGTGGATGGTCAGCGTGTCGTCGCCGTCGCCCAACGCCAGCGTTCCGCCGGCGGTATCCAGCGTTCCGGCCACGTCGAGTACGTCGTTGCCGGCGCCGAGGTCGCCGGTCGCGCGAAGGGTGGCGCCCTCGCCCACCATCACCGTGTTGATGCCGGCGCTGCCGCTCAGCACGGCCGTGGTGGCGCCGGCGCCCTGCACGGTGCCTTCGACGTTGAGCGTGGTGCCGTCGGCCAGGGCTACGGTCGGTGTCTCCAGCTGGCCGGCGACAGTCAGTGTGCCGCCGTCGATGGCGGTGCCGCCGCTGAAACCCTGGCTGCCGGTGAGCGTGGCTTCGCCGGCGTTGAGCTTGCGCAGGAACTCGAAGTTGATCGTGCGCGACGCATCGAAGCTCAATGCGCCGGCGTTGTCGAGCGCCACCGTATCGCCGAGGTCGTGGCCGCCGCCGCTAATGGTGTTGTCGAGCACGGCGCCATCCTTCAGCGTCAGCGTGTCGTCGCCGCCGCACAGGTCGATCGTGCCGGTGCCCGAGACGGTGCCGGCTACGGTCATCGTGTCGGCGCTGTCGCCGCAACCGAAATGGCCGTCCACTTTCAGGGTGGCTCCGGCCGCTACCACGGTGTCGAGCGGGCCGCCGGCAATCGCCGCTACGGTGGCGTTCGGGGCGATGTTCAAGGTACCGCCGAGCACGCTGACCTGCTGCAGATGGGTCATGGCCGGGCCGTTGATATTGAGCACGCCAGTGCCGGTCTTGGTCACGCCTTCGAAGTTGACCAGGGCGCCCAGGTCGGCCGTGAGATTGATGTCGTACACGCGGGTGTCGACCCCTGCGCCGCCATCCACCGTGCCCTGCACCACCGTGCCGTCGTGCACCACGAAGCTATCGTCACCGTCTCCCAGCGCGAAGATGCCGCCCGCGGTGTCCAGCGTGCCGCGCACGTCGAGCACGTCGTTGCCCGCGCCCAGGTCGCCGGTAGCCAGCATGGCGCCGGCGATGTTCACCGTATTCACGCCGGCGCTGCCGGTGATGGCGGCCGCCGTGCCGCTGCCGGCATCCAGGCTGCCGGCGACCGTCAACGTGGTGTCGTCGCCCATCGCCACGCCCGGCGTGTGCAAGCCGCCGCTGACTGCCAGTTCGCCGGCCGCCAACGTGGTGCCGCCGCTGAAGGTCTGGTCGCCCGTCAGTGTCGCGGTACCGCTATTGGTCTTGTCGAGGAACTCGAAGTTGGTGACCGTGCCGTTGCCGAAGGTCAGCGCCTGTGCGTTGTCGAGCACTACCGCATCGCCAGTACCGTGCGGGCCGCCGTCGAGGGTGCCGATGAAGCCGCTCAGGTCGGCGCCATCACGCAAGGTCAGGACGTCGTCGCCGTCGCCGAACGCGATGACGCCGCTGCCGCTGAGTGCGCCGGCGACCGTCATGCTGTCGTTGCCGGCCGAGCCGCTGAAACTGCCATCGACATGCAGGGTCGCGCCATTGGCCACCGTGGTGGTGACCACGCCACTGAGGCTGCCGGCCACCCCGACATCCAGCGTGCCGCCATCGACGTTGACCGTGGTGAAGGACGAAGGCGCCGGACCGGCGACGGTCAGCGTGCCCGTGTTGGTCTTGGCCAGTGTCTCGAAGTCGGTGGCACCGCCGAGCACCGCGTGGCCGGCCAGGTCGGCGACGAAGGTGTCGTTCCCTGCCCCGCCGGTGATCGGCGTGGCCAAGCCGGAAAGATCGGCGCCGTCCTTGATGGTGAAGGTGTCGTCGCCATCGCCGAGATTGATCGTGCCGCTGCGGTTGCCGCTGCTGAGCACCGTGCCGGCCACCGTGAAACTGTCCGCGCCGCTGGTGCCGGTGTAGCTGCCTCCATCGGCCAGTTCGAGCGTCGCGCCGGCCAGGATGTTCGTGGTGATGGCACTGACGCTGCCAGTGTCGGTCACGCGCAGCACACCCTCATTGACGTTGACGTCGATGAAGCTCGACGACCCCTGGATCTCCAGCGCGCCCTGGCCGGACTTGCCCAGCGACTCGAAGCCCAGCAGGCTGCCAAGCGGCACGGTATGGCCGTCGCTGACATTGACGTCCAGCGTGTCGTTGCCCAGGCCGCCGTCGATGGTGGCGCCAACGGTATTGGTGGTGTCGAACACCTTGAAGGTGTCGTCGCCCGCGCCCAGCGAGAACACGCCGCCGTTGGTCTGCAGTGTGCCGGCCACGCTGAGCACGTCGTTGCCGTCGCCCAGGTCGCCCGTAGCGACCAGCAGCGCGCCGGCCGCCACGTTGACCGTGTTGACGCCGCTGCTGCCGGTGATCGCCGCCGCGCTGCCCACGCCACCGTCCAGTTGGCCATCCACGTTGAGCACGGTGCCGTCGGCCATGGCGATCGTCGGCGTATCGAGCTGGCCCGCCACGGTCAGCGTGCCGCTGTTGAGCAGCGTGCCGCCGCTGAAGGCCTGCGTACCGGTAAGAATCGCCTCGCCTGCGTTGTCCTTCTGCAGGATCTCGAAGTTGGCGACATGGCCCGCGTCCAGCGTCAGCGAGCCAGCATTGTTGAGCACCACCTTGTCGCCGGTGCCCGCATCGCCGTCGATCGGGTTGGCCAGGCCGGCCAGGTTCGCGCCATCGTTGAGGGTGAGCGTGTCGTCGCCGCCGCACAAGTTGATGGTGCCACTGCCGGACACCGTGCCCGAGACACTCATCGTGTCGTTGCCTGTGCCGCAGCCATAGGTGCCGTCCACGTTCAGCGTGGCGTCGCTGCCCACGGTGGTCGCGAGCGGACCACCCGCGGCGGCCTCGATGCTGGCGCCGGCGGCCACGTTGAGCGTGCCACCGAGCACCTGCACGTCCTGCAGCGCGGTGGCGACAGGTCCGATGACGTTGAGCACGCCGGTGCCGGTCTTGGTCACACCTTCGAAGTTGAGCAGCGCACCGAGCGCCGCCGTGCCGTTGATGTCGTAGGTGCGCGTGTCCAGGCCGGCGCCGCCATCGACGGTGCCGATGACCGTGGTGCCGTCGTGCACGGTGAAGGTATCGTCGCCGTCGCCCAACGCGAACACGCCGCCGCCGGTATCGAGCGTGCCGGTCACGTCGAGGGTGTCGACGCCGGCGCCCAGATCGCCGGTCGCCAGCAGGTCGCCCCCGAGGCCGACGGAGACGGTATTGCTGCCGGCATCGCCGCTGATCACGATGGGATTGCCGGTACCGGCGTCAGCGGTGCCATCGACGTTGAAGGTGGTGCCGCTGGCGAGGTTCACGGTGGGCGTCCGTAGCGTGCCATCGACGTCCAGCGTGCCGCCGCTGATCGTGGTGCCGCCGACGAAGCCCTGGAAGCCGGCCAGCGTGGCGGTGCCGGTGCTGGTTTTCTGGAGGAACTCGAAGTTGGTGGTGTGGCTGGCGTTGAAGGCAAGCGCGGTGGCCGTGTCCAATACCAGCGTGTCGCCCGTGCCGGTGCCGCCGCTGATCGTGTTGTCGAGCACCGCGCCATCCTGCAACGTCAACGTATCGTCGCCGTCGCACAGATCGATGCTGCCGCTGCCCGACACGGCGCCGGCGACGGTCATGGTGTCGTTGCCCGCGCTGCAGCCGTAACTGCCGTCTACGTTCAGGGTGGCTCCCGCAGCGACGGTGGTGGTCAACGGAATGCCGGGACTGCCCACCACGCTGCCGGCGGCGGTCACGTTCAGCGTGCCCGTCTGCACGCTTACCGCGTTGAAGTCCGAACTCAGTGGGCCATTGATGTTGAGGGTGCCGGTGCCGGTCTTGGCCAGCGTCTCGAAACCCTGCACCGCGCCGAGATTGGCGACCGTGTCGATATGCGTGTCGAAGGTGTCGTTGCCCGCCCCCGCCGACACCGTGCCGATGATGTTGGTGTTCTCGTGGATGGTGAGCGTGTCGTCGCCATCGCCGAGCGCAAGTACGCCAGCACCGGTGTCGAGGGTGCCGGCGACATCGAGCACGTCGTTGCCGGTGCCCAGGTCGCCGTTGGCCAACAGAGTGCCGCCGGTGCCGACGCTGACCGTATTGTTGCCGGCACTGCCGGTGATGGTCGTCGTCGTTCCGCCGGCCGCCTGCACGACGCCGTCCACATTCAGGCGGGTACCGTCGGCCAGGCTGACGGTTGGCGTGGTCAGGCTGCCATCGACGTCCAGCGTGCCATTGGCGATGGCGGTGCCCAGCGCGAAGCCCTGGGTGCCGGTCATCGTGGCCGTGCCGGTGTTTTGCTTGAGCAGGCTCCCGAAGCCGGATGTCTGGCCACCGTTGAAGCTCAGCGCGCCGGCGTTGTCCAGCACCAGTTGATTCAGGCCGGTGCCGCCATCCACGCCGACGCCGGCAATCGTCGCGCCGTCGCGCAGCGTCAGCACGTCGTCTCCATCGCTCAGGCCAAGGATGCTGCCGCCCGTATCCAGCGTGCCCGCCAGGGTCACCGTGTCATTGCCGAGACCCAGGCTGCCATTGGCGCGCAACACACCGCCGCTATTGACCTGGATCGTATTGACGCCACCGCTGCCGATAAGAAGAGCTGGTGCGCCGCCGGACGCCTCGACCGTGCCATCGACATTGAGCAGCGTGTTATCGGACACCGCCAAGCTTGCCGTGGTCAGGGTGCCGTCCACGTCCAGCGTGCCGCCGGTGACCGTGGTGCCGGCGCTATAGGCCTGCGTGCCGGTCAGGGTGAGCACGCCGCTGTTCTGCTTGGTCAGCTGCTCGAAACCGGCAGTACCCGCGCCGCTGAAGACATACGGGTTGGCGTTGTCGATCACCAGCTGGTCGGTGCCGGCACCCGCGTCCACGCCCGTACCCGCGATCGACGCGCCGTCGTGCAGCGTCATAACGTCATTGCCGTTGCCCAGGCCCAGCGCAGCGGTGCCGGTGTCGAGCTGGCCGGTGATGTTGAGCGTGTCGCTGCCATCGCCGAGGTCGCCATTGGCCCGCAGCGTGCCGCCGCCGTTGACGGTGACGCTCTGGCTGCCGGTATCGCCGGTGACCACGGCCGGCGTGCCAACGCCCGCCTGCACCGTACCATTGACGGTCAGTGCCGAGGTGCCGGTCATGCCGATGGTCGGCGTGGTCAGGCCGCCATTGATCTGCAGCGTGCCGGCACTGATCGTGGTGGCGCCGATCTGGTTGCCCGCCGACGTCAGCACGCTGGTGCCGGTGCCGACCTGCGCCAGCGTGCCGGGACCGCTCAGCGTGCCGCTGAAGGTGAAGGTGTCGCTGCGATTGAGTGAGAGCGTGGAGGTGGGCGAATCCACGATCACGTTGCCGACGCCGGCGTTGCCTGTGGTCCCGCCGTTGCCGATCATCAGGTTGCCATTGTTGATGACGGTGTTGCCGGAATAGGTGTTGTTGCCGGTCAGGATCCAGGTGCCGCTGTCGTTCTTGGCCAGCGTGGTCTTGCCGGTGCCGTTGTCGCCGATGGCGCCGCCCATGGTGTTGGCGCCAGTGTTGGTACCGCCGAGGGCTATGGTGCGAGTGGCGTTGGTGCCGAGCAGAGCCACCGCGCCGGTATTGGTGAACTGCAGCGGACCGGTGCCGGAAGACTCGATGTAGGTGACGCCGGTGTCGAGCGTGAACTGACGGTCGGTGCTGTCGCCCGTGCCGGTGTAGCGCAGCGTGGAACCGTTGCCGATCACCAGGTTGCCAGCCGCGTTCGACGAGGCGCCGATACTGCTGGCCTGGCCGCCGTTGGCCATCTGGTCGACGCTGAGCACGCCGCCGTTGATGCGGGTGACACCGGTATAGGTGCTGTTGGCGTTGGTCAGTCGCCAGGTGCCGGTGCCGGTCTTGGTCAGCGAGGTGACGCCTGCGCCGTTGTTGTCCAATTGTGCGGCGAGCAGGTTGTAGCCGGTGTTGGTGCCGGCCAGGGTCAGCGTGCGGGCGGTATTCGCGCCGGCCAGCGTGATCGGGGCGGTGCTGGTGAACTCGACGATGCCTGTGCCGGACGCATCCAGCGTGGCGCCGCTGGTGCCCACGGTGAACTGGCGGTCGGTGCTGCTGCCGGCTCCCAAGTAACGCAGCGTGCCATTGATGGTCAGATTGGCCGGTGCGGCACCGGACGCGCCGATCGAACTGGCCACGCCACCGTTGTTGAGGCAGTTGACCGCCAGCACGCCGGCGTTGATCGTCGTCGCGCCGGTATAGCTGCTATTGCAGCCGGACAAGGTTTGCGTCCCCGTTCCGTTCTTGATCAGGCTGCCGGCGCCGGAGATCGCACCGGCATACGTCTGGCCCAGGCCATCCCTGATGGTCAGCGCGCCCGTACCCAAGGCGATGTTGCCACCCACGCTTCCGCCGCCGACCAGGGCTCCCGCGTTGGCGTTGAAGTTATTCAGATCCAGCGATGCGCCGGCGGTATTGTCCATCCAGAACGAGTTGGTCGTGCCGAAGGCCGTGGCCGAGCCCGCGCGCAGGACGCCGCCTCGTACGTGGGTGTTGTTGGTGTAGGTGTTGTTGCCGGACAGTACCAACGTGCCGACGTCGTCTTTGTACAACTCGCCTCCGCCGACCACCTGGCCGCTGAAGCCGAGCGTGGTGGCGGCGTTGGATACGTCGATGACGCCGTAGCCCAAGAGATTGAACCCGCGATCGATGCTGACCGTCGCGCCGGTGTAGTTCAAGTTGCCATTATTGAACACCAGGTTGGCCGATGCGCTGCTTGAGGCGCCGATGCCGCTGGCCTGCCCCCCGTTGGCCAGGCAGTCGGTCGTGATGGTGGCGCCTTGCAGGGTGGTCGCGCCGGTATACGTGTTGTTGCAGCCGTTGAAGGTCTGATTGCCACCGTCGGTCCGCCAGACACCGCCCGTGCCGCTGATCACGCCCGAGTAGTTGCCATTGCCGGCGGCGATGCGCAGCGTGCCCGAGCCGAGCGTCACGTTGCCGCCATTGGCCCCGCCACCGTTGAGCGGGCCAATCAGGTTATTGAAGTTATTGAGGTCGAGTACCACACCGGCCGTGTTAGCCAGGTCTGTGCTCGAAGCGGTCAACGCTCCGAATACGTTCGCCGCACCCGCGCGCAGGATGCCGCCGTTGACCGTATTTCCGCCGGTATATGTGTTGGCACCCGTCAGCACGAGCGTGCCGGCACCATTCTTGGTCAGGCGGCCGCTGCCGGCCACGATGCCGCCGTCGGTCAGCGTCGTGGCAGCCGCGGTCACGTCGACGATGCCTCCGCTGCTGCCCAGGGTGAAGCCGCGGTCGGTCACGGTCGTGCCGCCGGTGTATTGCAGGCCACCGCCATTGAGGACCAGGTTGCTCGAGGCGCTGCCTCCCGCGCCGATGCTGCTCGCCTGCCCGCCGTTGGCCAACGTCGTCGCGCCCAGCAGGCCGCCGTTGACAGTGACGATACCGGTAAACGTATTGGCGGGATTGGCCAGCGTGAGCGTTCCGGGACCGCTCTTGGCGAAATTGGCACCGTCCGGGCTGCTCACCAGTCCGCTGAAGGTGAGGTTGGCACTGGCGTTGGTCACCTGGATGCCACTTTCCACGATGGCACCGGACTTGGCGAAGGTGAAACCGCGGTCGCTGGTGTCGCCCGCTCCGGTGTAACTCAGCGTGGCGCCTTCCAGCGACAGATTGGACGACGCGGCGGACGAGGCGCCGATGCCGCTGGCGACGCCGCCGTTCTTGATGCTGGCCACCGACAGCGTGCCCTGGGCCACGCGTGTGGCACCGGTGTAAGTGTTGCCGTTATTGCTCAACGTCACCAGGCCAGTGCCAGCCTTGACGAAGCCCGTGCCCGTCCCGTTATCGACGATCTGCGAAGCGATGGTGAAGTTACCGGTGCTGTTCTGCTGCACGGCCAGGTCACCGCCGCTGGCGCCGGTCATCATGCCGCCGGTGATCAGCTGGTTGGTATTGAGTACCGAAGGCGCGACGATAATCGTGCCGTCCACGCCCAGGGTCTGGCCGGGGTTCACGGTCACCGTCGTGGACTTGGCCACCGTATAGCGCAGACCGCCCAGCTGCTTGGTGCCGGACACCGTATTGAAGAAGCCGGTGGAATCGGTGATGTATTCGCCGTTCAACCAGTTGGCTGCGTTGTCCTTGTTGGTGTAGTCCAGCGGCGCGAAGGCGACGATGTTGCCGCCCACCACCTTGGCGTAGTCCGTGCCGTTGACGGTCGCCCACCCTCCGAGCGTGGTGCTGGTGGTGGTGATATTGCCGCTCGTCGGCAGGTTGAAGTTGATCAGGCCGCCCGTGCGGTTGATCGCGCCCAGGTTCACGCTCAGGCTGCCGCCGGTGCCGGACTTGGCGTCGATCGTGTTGTTGCTCGCGGTGACGTTGAGGCCGTTGAAGGTCTGTGTATTGCTCTCGCCCGCCGCCCCGACCACATTGAGTCGACCACCCGTCATGTTGAGCGTCGAGCTCGCGCTGACGATGTTGCTGGCCGGGCCGCCGGCGGGACTGAAATCGAGGGCGAGGACGCCGCCGCCGACGGTGGTGGCGCCGGTGTAGGTGTTGGCGCCGGTCAGTGTCTGTGTGCTGGCACCCTGCTTCGTGAGGCCGCCACTGCCGGTGATATTGCCGGCGTAGGTCGCCGTGGTGCCCGCCACCGCCTGCAGCGTCAGGGTGGCGCTTCCAAGATCCACCGTACCGCCCGTACCGGTCAACGTGGTGAAGGTCCGGTCGAAATCGTTGAGGTCCAGCGTGCCGCCGTTGACCTGCGCACTGGCCGACGCGCCAAAGGCGGCGGCCGTGCCGGCGCGGAGAATGCCGGAGTCGACGATGGTGTTGCCGGTATAGGTGTTGGCGCCGGTCAGCGTCCAGGTGGCGCTGCCCGCGCTGCGCAGATTGCCCGTGCTGGAAATGATGCCTGAAATGATGTTGTCGGCCCCGGTGAAGCTTCCGCCAAGGGTCGCGGTGCCGCCGATGACCACCGTGCCGTTAAGCGCTAGTGCTCCCGTACCATTGCTGTTCAACGCCCCGTTGGAGATGGCCCAGTTCTTGTTGGTCGACTCGCCGGTGCCGAGATAGGAAAGATTGCCACCATTGATGAAGATCGAGCCGGCCCCGAGAGAGCCGGCGACGCCGGCATTCGCAATCAGCGTCGCTTCGACCTTGCCGGCACCGTTGATATTCGCCTGGCCCGTAAAGGTATTGGCCGTACCCAGCCGGATCGCATGCCCACTGCCGGCATTGAATACGACGGGGCGAGTGTCGTTGGCGCTGATTACGCCCAGCAATTCCATGTCGGCAGATTGGGCAATGAAGCCAAAGACATGCCCACCCGCGCCACCGCCGGCAATATTGCCGGTCAGCCGCAACGTGCCGCTGCCGGCGTTGTACAGATAGGCGGAGCCGGCGTAGGCGCCCGGGTTCATCTGCCAATTGCGGTTGGAGCTGTTGCCGGTACCGGTGTAGAAGACCTGATTCGGCCCGAGCGACTGGCCGCCACCGGGGCCGATCACGATGGTGCCGTTGGCCACGGTGGTCGGAGCGCCGAGCGCGCTCGCCACGCCCAAGTCGGCGATCGAGCTGAAAGAGTTGGAGCTGCCCGACCACCCGGTCTGGGTCGTGAACAGGGTTTGCCCCAGGTAGTCGTTCGCGTTGTTGGTGAGCGCTACGCCGTCGGCAAGGGTCAACCCGCCGGCTCCCGTATAGCGCACGCCCCCCACGCCAGCGCCGCTTATGCCGGAGATGCCGCCCGTGAGGTTGACGGTGCGGCTGGTCGCGATCGTGCCTGCCGACGAGAACCATCGCCCACCCGCCAGATAGATCTGATTGACGGAATTGCCCAGTGCCGCGTCGCCGATCGCGCCAATGCTCAGGTTGCCGCCGGTAACGTTGATATTGCCGGTGAAGCTATTGGCCGCGTTCAACGCCAGTGCGCCACCGCTGATGGTGAGCCCCCCGCCGAAGCTGTTGCTTCCGTTGAGCGTCAGCGTACCGCCGCCGGTCGTGGTCAATCCGCTGGTGCTGGTGATCGGGGACGCGATCGTGACGCTGCCGGTAGCCACCGAAATGGTCGGGTTGGTGCCGCCGAGGGTCAGGCTGCCGCCCGTCAGGGAATAGCCCGTGGTCTGGAACGTGAGGTTGTGGGCGGTGATCGCCCCACCCAGGGTAACCGTGCCTGCGGTCCCGCCGAAGTACGCGTCATAAAGCGCCGCGTTGTTCCAGGCGCTGTAGGGACCGCTGACGCCGTCGTTGCTCGGGCTCCAGAACGGGCTGGTGGTGTTCCAGGTGCCGGTGCCGCCATTGCCGAGGCTGGTGCCATTGACGTCCCAGTATCGATCGACGGCGCGGGCCGGGGCGTGCAGCGCCAGGAGGACGGCCAGGATGCCCAGTCGCAGCGGCCACGGCGAAGCCGCGCGATCCACGGCGAGCCGATCGGAAATCTTGCCGCCGGCGGCGCCACGCTCATCGACACAGCTGCCGCTCTTGCCGCGACGCGTCGCCAGTTCGGACGCCACGACCCAGGTATGCAACGCCCGGGACCAGATGATGCGGAAAACACGGTTCATGAGCCCTTCCTCCCCTGCAGGGCCCAGTGGCAAACGGGCCGCACGCAAAGGCTAGGGTTCGACATCCTCGCCGGGCTACTGGGAAAACTCTTAGGGTGATCGCCCACCGCCAATCACACCACGCGCACTCCTCTGGGGTTCGAAGACGCGTGGCGCCAGAAGGCATCGTTCTCGAAGCGCCGGAAGATGTCCGGGGGCAGCACGGTGGCGCGTTCGCGCGCCAGGACTCTGCTGCCAACCGCGTGCAGGCCCGGCATGCCGGTGCGCTCGTCGAATTCGCCGGCATCGAACTGTACGTTGTCGAAATCGTGCCGGAAGCCCGGCTCGCCAATGAAGTCGTAGACCGCCGCCATGGCCATGGCCGGATCGTGCACCAGCGTCTCGTACTGCAAGAGCATGAGGTGCGAGGCGTGGTCGCCGAAGAAGGCGTCCTTCAAGGCGTTGTAGGAATACCCGAGGATGCCCTCGCCGGTGGCGAAGCCCTCGACCCGGTGATAGATGGTGCCGGTGGTCTGGAAATTGAACATGAAGGATGGGCGCAAGGCGTTCTTCTGCACTGCCCTTTCCAGGCTGTCGATGATCCACGGAACGTGGCGCACGCAGGCGATGACCTTGAAATCCGGAAATAGCTCGCGCAACACCGGCATCTTCGCGCACCAGGTGCGGCTGGTATCGAAGACGACCTCCGCGGTGTATTCCGCGCCGTAGTACCCGGCGAACAGGCCGCGGAGCACACGCCGGCGCTGTTCGTCCGTGATGAAGGCCGAATACTGGTTGCGATCGCTCATCTCGCCCAACATGGCGTCGACCATGCCGGCGAGCGGACCACTCATGTGGGCGTGGAACCTCGGGTTCTGGCGCAGCAGGGCCGCCAGCAGCGTGGAGCCGGACCTGGGCAGGCCGGAGATGAAATGGACAGGTGGCATGCTTCCCCTTCGTTCGATGTTTTCAGTTCGCATGGATGACATGACCGCTCGGTCGTTCGACGAGGAAGCCCAGTCCGTGGTGATTGAGGAATAGACCGATCTCGGCCTTCGAGCGCAGGCCGAGTTTCTTGAAGGCGTTGTATTTGTGTGTCGATACCGTCTTGTAGCTGCGCTGGCTATCAATGGCGAGCGCTTGCATGTTTTCACCCCTGGCGAGCGCGAGCATGACATGGCGTTCGGCTTGGCTGAGGCGGTACCAGGGATGATTGCGGGCCGCTTCTACATCGATCGACGGATCGATGTAGGTCTTGCCCGCGACAACGGCTTTGATGGCGTCAATGGCCGACCGCGGCTCGCTGCATTTGGAAATGTACGCCACTGCACCGTGGTCCAGCGCCGCCAACGCCGCGCAGGAGCTCGTGTTGCCGGTATAGACGATCAGCTTCAATCGTGGACCCGCACCCCGCACGGCGTCGAACAGCGGAACGCCTTTGGATGCCGTCGCGATGTCCGGTTCCAGGACAAGGTAGTCGTAACGAGTTGCCTCCAGCTGGCGCAGCAAGCCGGACTCACCGGCAGCCGTATCGATCCGCGAGATCCTGTCGCGAAATTCCGTCCGCAGCATGTCGGATAACGCCACAAGAATAATGGGATGAACGTCGGCAATCAGGAACCTCATTGTCCCCCTCCCCCGAAGTGCGCACCTGCAAGGTTGTGGATCGGCATCTACCCTGGTCGATCCGCGAACGCACACCCTCTACTCCAGCGCTCCTAACTCATGCCGGGGTCGCCTGTATCCATCGAAGCGGTGATCTCATGCCTGAAATGTCGGGCTTCATTCTGCCTTTGGTCTGGCCGAAAATGTGCCCACGCCCCCCACCCATAAAGGGGGGGATGCGATAGCGACGGCGTAGCGACGGCGTGGCGCATGATGAATCTGCCTGCTCCGGATACTGGAAGCGCTACCTCGCAATTTCTTGTCGGCGGAGATTATCATTCCGCCAGCGATTGACAAGGCGTTTTAAACACGGCTGTCGGACGTCCCAGGGGCGGTGCCGCGCCGGGGGGCTCATAGGGGGGTGTGTCATGGCTTTTCCCGGTAAGGCGACCGACGCAAGCGGGCGGTTCCACGTCGGCCATCTGGCTCATGAGCTGCGGTGTCCCCCCAGCCCATGATTGAGCCCGAGCTGGTTCTCAAGACGACGCCCCCGCGCCTGCTGCGTGATGCGGCGAAACGTGATCGGCTTCAACCTTTCTGGGCGTCCGCCCGCGAACGCGTCGCAATCCTGGTGGCGGCTCCCGCCGGTTTCGGCAAGACCACCATGCTGCTGCAGTGGCGGCGCCAGTGGATGGAACAGGGCGCGCTGGTCGCCTGGCTGAGCATCGATCGCCAGGACGAACCGATGCGTTTTACGCTCGGTCTGCTGCACGCGGTCGGCCTTGTCAGTGGGAAAGCGGTATTTGGCAGGCTCGCTGCCGAATGCCAGGCCAGCAGCGATCAAGAGGTGGCGATCCTCACCGCGCTGTTGGGAGAAATCGCGCTACTAGGCACCGACACGGTGCTGATAATCGACGACGCCGAACGCCTGCCTGAGCCGACTGTGTTCACCTCGCTCCAATACCTGCTGCTCAACGCGCCGGCGAATCTGCACGTGGTGATCGGATCGCGCGTGCTACTGCCTCTTTCGATCGCGGAACTGGTGGCCAAGGGCAATCTGGCCGTGCTGAAAGCCGACGATCTGCGCTTCCGACTCGAGGAATCCATCGACATTCTCGACAGACGCCTGGGGGCCCGCCTGAGCGTGCATCAGTCCGCCAAGCTGCACGATACCGTGCAGGGCTGGCCGATCGGCTTGCAATTCGCCATCTCCAGGATTGAATACGCCGACGATGCGGCACTTGCGGCTTCTACCTTCTCGGCCCGCCACGGCGACCTGCAGAGCTATTTCGCCGACGCCCTGCTCTCCGGTCTCTCCGAGGCGGACGCGAACTTCCTGATTCGCATCGCCATGCTCGACTACCTCCACGCCGATCTTTGCAAAGCCGTGACCGGCCACCCGTGCGCTGAAACCCTGCTCGACACGCTTGCCCGGGAAACCCCTTTCATGATGATGGGGGGACGGGAGGACTGGATTCGTCTGCATCCATTGGCGCGGGAATTCCTACTGGAGCGTTTCGAGGCCCTGCCTCGCTCCGAACAGATCGAATTGCACACTCGCGCGTCGTATTGGTTTGCCGAACGCGATCGCTTCCACGAAGCGGCGCGCCACGCGCTGGCCACCGGCAATGAAGAACAGGCCTATGCCTATGCCATGCGTGCGATGTGGATGCTCGGTACGCAGGGGCGGCTGGCCGAGGCGCGGGAATGGCTGGCGCGCATTCCGCCACGGCTGCTGGCCAGGGACATGTCGTTCAAGCTGGTCGCCGCCTGGGTCTGGGCGCTCGGCGAGCGCCATGAGGAAGCGCTGCGGATCGGCCTCAAGGCGGCGGCCGACCCGACAAACACGCCACAGCGGCTGATGGTCGCGTTATGGGTGGCTGGCGCCGCGGCGATCTATACCGACCGTCTCGGATTGGTGCCCGAACTGGTCGCCCGATGGCCGCAGCCGGCGACACAGTCCGATGAGCCGGTGTACTTCGCCGCACCGGTGACCGGTAGCGCCATCGTCGCGCTGCATGCAGGCCTTACCGGCAAGGTGCGCGAGCTGGCTGCGCAAGTGGCGACACTGGGCGAGAGCGGATCCCTCCGGCTTACCGCAGCCTTGTCGAAGGTGATGGTCGGCCTCAGCCATTTGTGGGATGGCAATGCCTACCTCACCGAACTCACGCTGAGTCCCCTGCTGGCAGCGGCAGAGATGGAGGAAGGCCGGCGCAGCACGATCGCTTGCACATATGCCTCGGTGCTCGCCGCCGCCACCTTGCAGCGCGGACAGCCGGAAACGGCGCAGGCGCTTCTGGCCAATCGGCTCGACGTCATCGACGGCTGCTACCCCGACATTATCCTGACGGCGTATTACGTGTTGGTCCGCATCGCACTCGACAAGGGCGACGAGCGGCGCGCCTTGGCCTTGCTCGACCGTCTCGACGAGCTGGCGAAGCAGCGCAAATCGCCACGTCTGCAGCTGCATGGCCTGGCCGAGCGGATACGCATCCATGCATTAAGCGGACGCGCCGAGACGGTGGAAAGGCTGGTGGCGACGCTGGACCAGCTCGGCCCCATGTTCCGGCGCAAGGCTTACAAGCCGTTTATGGCCCAATATTCCCTGGCGTCCGCGATCGCCAAGGGATATGCATTCTTCGTCCGGCATCATTTCGACGAGGTGGAGCGGCAGCTGAAAGTCGCGGACTCGCTCGCTCACCAGTTGAGCCGCAATCAGGATGTGCACGCACTCAAGGTGCTGCGTGCGGTACTGGCACGGCGGCGCGGCACGGCCGAAGCGGCCGCGCTGATGTCGGAAGCGATTGGCTTGGCCCATCTTGGCGGCAATGTACGGCTGCTGGTCGACACGCACCCGGAAGCGGTGCACATGGCCGAGGAACTCCCGCCATCGTCAGGCCGTGAGCGAGTCACCGCATACCCGGGCCGCACTGAAGCCTCACCCTCCGTCTCGATACGGCAGGGCCTGCTAACGGCGAAAGAAGCCGAGGTCCTCCAGCTGCTGGGCAAGGGCATGCCGAACAAGCTGATCGCCCGCACACTGGATATCAGCAGCGAAACCGTCAAATGGCACCTGAAGAATTTATTCCAGAAGTTGTCGGCGGGCACGCGTAGACATGCAGTCGATCGGGCGCGACTACTCGGCCTCTTCGATGAATAAACATTCACTGCTATTGGGCACGCCTTCTAAGATATCGCGAGCGGCAATGCCCCTGTCACCACTGCCAATAACCCACTTGCCAGAAACGTACGGTTGCAAAGTTCAGCACCCAGTCCAGGTAGGCAAAAGTTCCCATGCGGGAGGGGGCAAGCACGTAGATACCCTGCCAGTCGCCGATGCCGGAGGGTGGCGCCATCGTCATCGCCGGGATGGAGGCAGCGATGCCAAGCGAGCGGATAAGCAGCTCATCCATCCGTTCGTAGTCGTCAGCGTTCCTCGACAAGTTGCTTTATAGGCACCAGGCTCTCGCACCGGGGCACGAAAAATCGTGTTCGATCAGCCGCCGTACTGCTTCGGAATCGGGAGCTCCGGCCGCTCGCCTTGCCAGTAGATCGTCACGACCCACCAGCGCTTGCCGTCGAACAAAAGCTGGAAGCTGTTGATGCCCCGCTGGAAGGGCTTGCCATCCTTCTCGTGGCGCGACTCGTACGTGCTGAATACCTGGGCGATGTCGCCAAAGCGATCTTCCGTGCGATGCGCCTCGCGCTCGAAGAACCCGTCCTTCTTCAGCAAAGGATCGCCCAGCCGGATGTAGTCATCCACGCTCATGACATGCGCCGAGGTGACACCGTCCTTCCCCGTATGCGCTGAAATGAGGCGCGCGCCTGGCACGAACAGCGAACGCATCCGGTTCCAGTCGCGCTCCTGGCCCTTGGGACCTGAAATCACGTCGTAGACGGCTTCGATGATCGCGCCCATCGAAGCAACATCCGAGGGACGCGCCGCGGGTGTTTCCGTCGTGCTCGTGATGGCGGGAGCCGCGGCGGCGGGAGCGCTCTGCGCAACGGCAGGTTGCAGCGGAACGCTTGCCAGAACCAGGGCGCAAAGCAAGATCGACGTACGAAGCAGCACGGTTTCCACAGCGTCCCCTCCCCTGTCAGCGGCATGCCGAGGGCGCACGATAGGCAGCCTCGCGATCGCTGGCAAGTGCGGTTCGTCACCCCAGGCGGTGGCCAGGGGGGTCCCCCTTCCCCCTGGCATGCCGGCCAGCGACGATCGTCCTTACGCGGCTCTGGCCGCGAGCAACTCGTCCAGCTGCGCGAACTGTTCGGGCAGGCCTTCCGCCGAACCAGCGATGGCTTCGTCGAGGGCCGCACTGGTGGGGTAGATTTCGTGCAGGGTGACCAGCGTCTTGCCGGCATGTTCTTCGAACGTGACCGTGGTCACGGCGCCCTGGTCGCTCTCCTCATTCGTCCATACCAGGCGCTTGTCTCGCGTGACCTCTTTGTAGGTACCGAAGAACGACATCGGCTGATCGAAGGTCGGATGGCTGAACACGAGCCGGTACGTGCCTCCGGTGCGAATATCCATGTCGCACGAAACCAGCGACATGCCCGCCGACTTCGGAACCCACCAGAGTTTGAACAACTCGGGCTTGCTCCATGCTTCGAAGACGATGTGCACGGGAGCATCGAACGTTCGCGTCACGACGAGCTCGCGATCGGACTTGCGGTTCACGGCGGTCTGGTTCACGGCGGCACTACCTTTTCTTGCGTTTGTCATCTGCCTTCTCCTTGCGTTTCAGGTGTTCGACAAGCTCGTCCAGCGCGTCGAAACGCGCGCTCCAGAGTTGGCGGTGCCGCTCGATCCAGGCGGCCTCTTCTTCCAGCCGGCGCTGTCCGAGCTTGCAGGTTCGTACTCGCCCGACCTTTTCGGTGGTCACGAGCCCGGCCTGCTCCAGGATGCTGACGTGCTTCTTCATGCCCGTGAGGGTCATGTGAAACCGTTGGGCAAGGTCGGTGATCGAGGCGTCCGAATCCCCAAGCTGCTCCAGCACCCCGCGTCGGGTGACATCGGAGAGTGCGGCGAAGGTGGCGTCGAGGCGGGCTTGATAGTGAACCATATGGTTCACTGTACGGCATGCATGGGTGACTTGCAAGCGGATGACCTGATGACAGCCAGGGGTTCGGTCACGGCCTGGCCAGACGCTCTTCGCGTCGCACTAGTCAGGACAGACGTGTCTCAGGCCGAGGTTCCTTGCCTTGCCGCCAAGGCCGTGTCGCGCTTGCGCACGACACGTTTGTGCAGCAAGGACCCGAGCACGTACAAGGCGGGGCGCGGATCGCTCCACCGGAATACGTGCAGATCCGCCCTCGCCCACTGCATCGCCAACCGTAAGACGCCGCCGATTTCCTGCTTTGGCGTTCGCCCGAGGCTGGACAGGTCATGGTGGAGATCGACGCACAACTTGCCGGTCGGATAACGTCGTGAGGCCATTCGCACCGGCTCGCCCAGCGCATCCCGCCAGGCCATCTCGCACACGTTCACCCCATGGCGGGCAGCGAATTCGACATACGTCCATGCGCGCGTGTTGACTTCGATGATCCTGAACTGCCCGTCTCGCGGATCTCGCTTGAATTCAGCGCTGAAGATGCCTCGATAACCCACGTCGTCGAGCAGGCGGCGCACCTGCCCCACCGCCTCCTCCGCCCGATCCAGCGGAATCGAACAGGAGCAGGAGCTGTTTCCGAAATCGGGCGGAGACATACGCATCCGCTGGCGAACGAACAGCCCGGGATAGGCGCCGCTGGCGTCGCGGAATCCGTCCACGAAGAAATGCTCGGTCGCGGGTCCGGGGATGTATTCCTGGGCCATGAGCGAGAAGCCCTGGGCATGCAGACGGGCCCACGTGTCTCTCAGCTCGTCCCGAGTGCGGACCCATACGCCCTTGACACCCACGACGTCGCTGAAACGCTGCGAATTCACAGGCTTGATGAAAACGCGCTGGAGCGTTTCCATGGGAACCGCATCGACTTCGGCAAGCGAACCCAGATGGAAGGTTCGAGGGTGTGGAATGCCCAGGCGCTCGAGGTGGCGGGCAAAGGTGGCCTTGTCCTGCAGGAGCGCCTGGACCGCACGACTGGCGGTGGATACCGGGAATCGTTCCTGGAGATCGGACGGCAGGCCGGACAGCCACATGGCGATGTCGTCCGCGCCGGCGATCAGGACCGCACGCTCCAGCGGCACCGCACGCAACGCATCCTCCGCGGCGGGGCCCGGGCGACCATCCCATGGAGCTCCCGGGACAGGACGGTACCAGCGCGATCGCGTCGTGAGATCGTCGGGCGGGCATGCCACATAGGCGGGAATCCCGGCCATCGTCACGGCACGCAGGATGCCGAGCGCCGTGGCCCCTTGCCCCATGACGATGACCGGCACGCGGCCGGCGTCGATGACGTTCATGATTCCCCCTCGCGCGCGCCGCCCTGCCTGGTGACGGTTCCATTACATGCCAAAGATGCGCGAGGCGGCAGTCGACCGCATGGCCTATCCCTCAACCCTTCCGTTCGACCAGGCGGGTGATCGCTTCGTCCAGGGAAACCTGCCCCTTTCGGGCATGGGCTCCCCGGTCCTCGAAGTCGATCCAGCCCTCATTGAAACCGTCGATCATCTGCATGCGCAGTGTGGGATGACGCATACCCTGCTGTCGGAAGATGCGTTCCCACTGCTCACGCGGAACGATCTGCGCACGGACGTTCCGACCCAAGGCGCGGCCGAGCGCCGCCGCCATCTGGTCGGGCGTCACGCGCTCGGCGGCCTCCAGTTCGACGATCCGGTGCCCATCCCAATGTTCCATCAGCAGTGCGGCGGCGGTGCGGCCGACGTCTACGGTGGAAATCATCGGCACTTCATGATCGAGTGGCTGAAGATAGGAATGCAGCACGCCTTCGTCGCGCGCCGATGCGATATCCCACTCCGCGTTCTCGATAAACCAGGCGGCGCGCAGAAACGTGATGGGAAGCATCACGTCCGCCAAGGCCGCTTCGACCATCCCGAGCGCGTTCAAGAGATTGGGCCGGGTCGCCTCGGCACCGACCGTCGACAGCACCACGACCTTGCCCGGTCGCGCCCGGGTCAGGGCGCGGCGAACCGCCTCGATGCGGGGCCGTAGCTCCGGGAAGGTTGGCTCCGAGTCGTAGATCGGGGGGAAAAGGATAAAAGCCCCTTCCACACCACGCAGCACCTCGGTGAGCGATTCCGCGTCGTCGAAGTCGGCGACGGCTACCTCGCAGCCCTTCGCGGCCCATGCCTGGCCCTTGCTTTCGTCCCGGACGATCGCGCGAACGCTCCTCCCTGCGCCGAGCAAGGTGTTGGCGAGCTCACCGCCGACGCGCCCGGTAATGGCTGTAATAGCGAACATAGGTCACCTTTCAATAGTCGATTGCGGATAGGGCAAGGCGGGTCGGGGAAGGCCTTGCCAACGATCGACTGTAGCCGCGGGGGACCACCTGTGATTAGATGCAAATCGCTCAAGCTTTCTTTGCATTTTTTCAAGAGTGCACCCATGCCGATCGACGCGCGCTTGCTTTCGGGCGTAACCATCCTCGCCGCCGTGGTGGAACACGGCAGCTTCACGCGGGCGGGTACGCTTCTGGGCCTTTCGCCTTCGGGTGTGAGTCGGGCCATTTCACGCCTCGAAGCGCGCATGGCCGTCCGGCTTATCGCCCGCTCGACCCGCGCGCTGAAGCTGACGGCCGAAGGGAGCCGCTTGTATGAGATGGCGGCGCCTCACCTGGCAGCCATCGAGGAAGCCGCAACGGCTGCTTCACGCAATGCGTCGGAGGTCACCGGACTACTACGCGCGAGCGTGGCGGCTGCGTTCGCACGCCATATCCTGAGCTCGCGACTGCCTGAGTTCGCCCGGCGCCATCCGGCTCTCGATCTTCATATCAGTCAGCATTCGGACACCGGCGACCTGAATGCCGATGGGGTGGATGTCGCGGTCCGATTCGGCGCCCAGCCGTCATCGAGCATGATTTCCCGCCGCCTTCTCGAGACGCGCGTGCTCACCGTGGCATCTCCCGCCTATCTGGAGAGATGCGGACGCCCTGCTCATCCGTCGGAATTATCCAACCACAACTGCCTGCAATTCGTGGATCCCCAGAGCGGCCGCCCCTTCGACTGGGAGTTTCAGCGTCCCGGAGAGACACTTCCCGTCAGCACGGCCGGCAAACTGACTTTCTCCGACGTGGATACGAAGATCGGAGCGTGTCTGGCTGGGGGTGGAGTCACTCAGGTGTTGGCGATCAGTGTGCGAGACGAACTGCGCCGCGGCACGCTCGTGGACCTTTTTCCGGAATGGCCGGGCGAGACCTTTCCGCTGTACATCGTTTGGCCCTCGAGGAAATTCACGCCGCTCAAGGTTGAAAAGTTCGTCGAGTTCTGTCTCGAAGTGGCCCGAGACATTCAAACGGACTGATTGACGTTCCAGAACAAGATCGCCCATGACAGCGAGGCTCTTTGGCCACGCCGGCCCATTACCTTGTCATGCCAAGCGGAACTTCGGATACAGCCGCCATGCGCTGGGGAGGAATACGACGGCAACTGTCCCATGGAAGGCGCGTCCTCGCGCGAAGCAATGCATTCATTTCGCTGGCCGCCAACGGCCGGCTGAAGTAGTGGCCCTGCATCCGGTCACAACGATTCGTATTGAGAAAACTCAGCTGTTCTTCCGTCTCCACGCCTTCGGCAACCGTGGTCATGTGCAGGGACTCGGCCATGGAAATGATCGATCGGGTGAGTGATGCACCGTCAACGCTGCTGGTCACGTCGTTAATAAACGACTTGTCGATCTTGATCACGTCGATCGGGAACTCCTTTAGATAGGAAAGACTCGAGTAACCCGTCCCGAAGTCGTCCAGCGTCAGCACGACACCGATTTCCTTCAGTTGCTGCAGCGATTTCACCGCCGATTCCTTGTCGTGCATGAGCACGCTCTCGGTCAGTTCCAGCTCGAGGCACGCCGCGTTCAGTCCGCTGTCGGCAAGCGCTGAACGAACCAGTTCATGAACATTGTTCATCCGGAACTGTCGTGCCGATACGTTGACCGCCATGGTCAGACCGGCATGCCCGGAATCGTGCCAGGCCTTTGCCTGGACGCATGCGGTTCGCAACACCCATTCACCGATCGGGATGATGAGACCCGTCAACTCCGCCAGGGGGATAAAAATGTCCGGCGAGATCAGGCCGATGCCCGGCCGTCGCCAGCGCAACAAAGCCTCCACGCCGCTCACCGCTCCGCTCGTGAGGTCCACCTTCGGCTGATAGTGGATTTCCAGTTCGTTCCGCGCCACCGCCTGGGTCAGGGCGTTGACCAACTCGGCCTGCTCTTCCACCTGGACACCCATCTGGGAGGTATAGAACTGGAAGCAATTTCTTCCCTTGTCCTTGGCGATGTACAGCGCGGCGTCGGAGGTCTTGAGAAGCACCTCGGCGTTGAGTCCGTCTTCGGGAAAAACGCTGATGCCCATGCTGGTGGTCACATGCAGTTCGTGCCCTTCCATCAGGATGGGGGGAACGAACGCATCGAGGACCTTCTGCGCCGCTATTTCGGCGTCGCCCGGATATGTCATCGTCGATAGCACGACGACGAACTCGTCGCCTCCTAGGCGCGCCACCGTATCGACTTCGCGCACGGCGGTGCGCAATCGCGCCGCCACCGCCCTGAGCAACGCGTCGCCGACGTGATGGCCGAAATTGTCGTTGATGAACTTGAACCGGTCCAGGTCGAGGATCATCACCCCAACGCGGCGATTCTCGCGCTGCGCGCGGGCGATCGCCTGGGTGATACGATCGCTGAGAAGGTTGCGATTCGGTAAGCCGGTGAGTGCATCGTGGTTGGCCAGGAATTCGATCTGCGCCTCGTGCATCTTACGCTCGGTGATGTCCTGCACCGTCCCCCGCAACGATACGATCTTGCTCTGCTCACGGATCGCTTCCGCCTGGTGAAAGACGAATCGCTCGCTACCATCCCGGTGCACGATGCGATGCTCCAGTCCAAACCGGGTACCGTCGGTACGCAGGCTCATGAACGAACGCAACAGGGGTGAACGCTCCTCGTCGGGCACGCATAGCATCAGCGATTCCTGAGCCGGGACATCGGTGCCCTCTTCCAACCCCAATATCCGGTACAACTCGGGCGACCACGTGCCATCGGCGATGGGAACGCCGCACTCCCAATTGCCGACGTGGGCCAATTGCTGGGCAAATCCCAGGCTGGCCTCGCTGCGGGCAAGCTCCTCGAGCACGGCACTCGAGCGCAGAAGGTAACGCACGCGATAACCGAGCAGCTTCCAGCGCATCGGCTTGGAAACAAAATCGGTAGCGCCCGCCTCGAAGGCGCGGGTGATCGACTCGTCGTCATCGTTGCCGGTGAGAACCACCACCGGTACGCGCCCGCCGCCAGGTAACCGGCGAATGCGCCGGCAGCACTCGAATCCGTCCATGCCCGGCATGCTGACATCCAGCAGGATGATGTCAGGCTTACGATGGCCGAAGGCTTCTATGCCCTCCAGGCCGCTCTGGGCCTCCAGCACGTTGAAACCTTCCGGCTCCAGCGCCTCGGCCACCAGCATGCGCGTCATCGGGTCGTCGTCCACAATGAGAACGGACGGAAACTCATGGATCTTGATCGTCATGTTACGGTCCTTTCCAGGGCGAGCATCGCTAGAACGCGGGCGAGTTCCTTCGTGGCATCGTCGACCCGCGCCCCTGCCGCGACGACTTCCGTGGAGCGCGCGAGCTGCTCTATCTCACGACAGTTGGTCGAGAGCGATATGGCGCCGACATTTGCACTGGTCGACTTCAGCGTGTGCGCGGCATGCCGCAAAGCGTCGGCATCGTTGGATTTGACAGCCTCGAGCATGTCCGCGACCAATCGAGGGGCGTCGAGCGAGAACAGATCGATGACGCGGGTCAGCACATCCGGCCGACCGGGCCGCTGCAGGTCTCTCAGCGCCTGTAGGGCTTCGGTGTCCAATGGATCGGTCTCTGGCGCGACCGATGGGGGTGGTGGCACAACCGCTTCTTGCGGGATCATGCGACCGGACGGTATGGACTGCGTCCACTTGGCGAGAGCCGCCAGGAGGACATTGCGACGGAATGGCTTGGACACGTAATCGTCCATACCCGCATCCAGGCAATTCTCCCTGGAGCCGGCACCGGCATTCGCCGTCAGCCCGATGATGGGCAGACGGCGCGAACCGGCTTCCGTTTCCCGTCTTCGCAGCTCGATGCTTGCCTCGAAACCGTCCATTTCAGGCATCTGGCAATCCATCAGGACGACATCGAACTCCGCCATCTCGATCGCCTTCAATGCCTCGAGCCCATTCTCGGCCACGGTCACGCCATACTCGGTGTCGTCGAGCATAGCCATGGCGATTTCCTGGTTGACGATGTTGTCCTCGGCCAATAAGACGCGAACGCTCTGCGAGGGCCTGGCCTGGGCAGTGGTAGTGGTAGTGGCGGTCGTGAGTGCGGTGCCGGTCGTAAATGCCGACGTCGCGGCGCCAGGGGTACCGAAACCGATCGCGGCGGCAATGCTCGCATACAGGTCCACACCGCGAAGCGGTCTACTCAGACACTGCTCGACGCCCAGATCACTGGCAACGCCACGGCTGTCAGCCGTATCGAACGAGGAAAGCATCACGATCCTCAAGGGCGAAAGCACGGGGTCGGCCCTGATCGCCGTCACCAGTGAAATGCCGTCCATCACCGGCATCCTCATGTCGACCAGCGCAACGTCGAAGTGTTTGCCTTCCGCCACCGCAGCGAGGAGTTTTTCCAAGGCCTCGACACCGTTGCCTGCACTGGTGACATGCATGTTCCACTCGGCACCGTACTCCACCAGGATGCCCCGATCCGTTTCGTCGTCGTCGACGACCAGCATGCTCATGCCGGCGAGCGAACTGCGTACGGCGGAAGGCTGCAGGTCCACGTCGTCCGTCGGCTGTTCCATTTGAAACGATGCCGAAAAGGTCGAGCCTTTGCCCGGAGTCGTCCGCAGGGTCAGCGTGCCACCCATGAGTTCGGCCAGTTGCCGGGAGATGGCAAGTCCCAGGCCGGTTCCGCCGTACTTGCGCGACGTTGAGCTATCGGCCTGCCGGAAGGGCTGGAATAACGCGGTGGCCACCTCCGGATCGATACCGATGCCCGTATCGGAAACCGACATGCGCACGGTATCTTCCCCGTCATGACGTACCTCGATGACGATCTCGCCACGCTCGGTGAACTTGATCGCGTTGCTGACCAGGTTGGTGAGTATCTGTCGCACTCTACCTGGGTCCCCACAATACCTTTCGGGTACCCCTTCAGCCATGCTGAAGACGAGGCTCAAACCCTTGCGGGTGGCACTGTGGCTCATCAATGTCATGGTGTCGTCGATAAGACGACGCAAATCGAACGGTACCCGTTCCAGATTCATTTTCCCCGCCTCGATCTTCGAGAAGTCGAGAATGTCGTCGATGATCGCCAACAATGCCTCGCCCGAACGGTGAGCCATGTCGACAAAGCGGCGTTGCTTCGTGTTCAAGTCGGTCAGCAACAAAAGCTCGGTCGTGCCCAGAATGCCATTCATCGGCGTGCGGATTTCATGACTCATCTTGGCCAGGAACTCCGACTTGGCGACCGTGGCCGCCTCGGCTTCCTTGGTGGCGAGTTTCAACTGCGTGTCGCTTTGCTCGATGGTCTCCAACATGGCGTTGAAGCCGTCAATCAGGACCCCGATTTCGCCCGTGCCACGCTCGGGTACGCGCAGCGAAAGATTCCTGCCGCTACGGATCCGTTCGATCGTGCCGGACAGGGCGGTGATCGGACGAACGATGGTGGTCCCTAACTTGGTGTTGGCAACGAGGCCGGCAAGGACCAACAAGGATGATGTCCCCAGGATGAGCACGAACGATTGCGCCACGGAACGCTGCACTTTAGACACGACCGCGTGCTGTTGCTCACTGATTCGCTTGATGCGTATGTCACCGTAGCGAACCTGCTGATCGGACATGGACGTCACACGCTCGACGATGCCATGCAACGCGCTGTCGCTGACCAGGGCGCGGTACTTAGCGGTGGTTATGCGCTCCGTCGCTTGCTCGACGGTGGTGATGAAATCGTTGACTTGCTTCGCGTCCGTGATGGACTTTGTCTGCCCCGTTCTGAGCAGCGCCGACGTCAAAAGGGCCCCATTGGCTCGAAGTTCGTTGTTTTCCGTCCTTACGGCGACTTCCCGCAGGTGTAGTTCGTCGACCGATTCGCTGGCCGTCAGATCCGTGACATTGTTGCGCAGCTCCAGGATGTCGATGGCCAGCCGGGCCCCGGCCCGCTTGACTTCGGCGGCGTCCTGCAGGAACAGGTTGGCCGCGGCGAGTGCCCGTCGATCATTCATGGCACGCAGGTCGATGGCGTCGATTTCTTCGGAAATGCGGCCGATCGCCGCATTGAGGGCTTCGAGGACTTTTTCCTTCTTCGCAAGGTAGTTCGTGTCCGAGCCGCCCGGAAGGAACATCTGCTTGCGCAAAGCGATCAGGCCATCGTCGCCAAGGACGCCGGAGGATATCGTCGACACCATGTCCTGCACCTGCCCGGTGACGCTGGCTTCCGCCGGACCACGGTCGAGGTTTTCCACGGCACCCGCGGCGGCCGCAATGCGTTCCTTCAGTGGAGATAGCCGGTAGCGGTTCGCCACGGACTGGATCTCCCCGACCACGATGATCATGTCCTTCACGTGCGACCGTATATCCGTCAGCCGTTTCGTGGAGTCGCCAGAGGCCACGCTCTCCCGCTTCGCTTGCGAAACGACGGCCTCGGCGCGCGCATTGAGTGCATCGATATGCGCCCCGATGACCCCCAGCGCGTAGTCCATCTTGTGTAGCGAATCGTTGACGTTGACCGACTCGGACCGAAAAATGTCCGTATCGCTCAGTCGCGCGCTGACCGCCTTGTCCATGAGTCGCTGCATGTCCTTGAACTTCTGCGGCTGGAAGTCGTCGTCCCGCTGCCCCATGTGAACGATGGCGGTGTTGATGGTTTCGATGCTTGCGATATGCGCGTCTATGACGGCGGAGAACTGCTTCTTCTGGCTGACATCCTGGGATGTACCAAGCCTGAGAAAGTCGCTCGACAGTTTTTCCGTTGTGCGAACGAGTTCGTGGGTCGCCAACTGAAGCGGCACCGATTCGCCCGTGAGTTTGTCCACGCTCGAGGCGACATCTTTCAGCGCGATCAGGCCAGCAGCGCCGATCGCCATCATGCCGAGCAGCAGGACAGCCGTGCCGGCGATCAGTTTTTTCTTGATGCGCACAACACCTCGATTCCTATCGCGCAGTGAGATCGGTCAACCCTGGTATCGTCTTTATCGCGATGATCTTCCCGTCGGATATCATGGTCAGGAACACCGCCGTCGATGCTTGATGGCTTTGTGGACTGAAGCTCACCCGGATGCCGCCGAGATCCTTGTCGTGAATCGATTCGAGTGCTTCGACCATGGCGGCACGCGTCAGCGCCGGACCTGCCTTATCCAACGCCGTCGCCAGAACCTTGGCGGTGATGCATCCTTCGAAATTGACGAAGCCCAGATCTTGCCTTGGCTCCTGTTTTTCCAGTAGCGCTTCGCATTGCTGAACGAGCGGCAGACTGTGATCGCCGGGAAAAGGCACGACCTGCGATATGACCACGCCGTTACCTGCCGCGCCAACCAGCTTCACGAGATTGTCGGTACCGACGAAAGACACCGTCGCGAGGCTAGCCTTGAGCTTCTGTTCCCTGGCGCTCGCAATGAAGGCGGCTAGAGGTGCGTAAGGACCGACCATGATCACGACATCCGGGTCGGTGTCGATCAGCGTCGCCAGGCCACCATTGACCGCATTGGTGCCTCGCTGGAAGGCGGCTTTCGCGACGACCTGCAAGTCATGCCGCTTCAACGCCCTTTCCGTTCCATGCAGGCCCGCCAGGCCGAAGCTGTCATCCTGGTAAAAGACAGCGAACCGCTTGGCACCCCTGTCTTCGATGAAACGCGTCACCAGCATGTCCAACTCGTCGTCGTAACTGGCGCGGATATTGAACACCTCTGGAACCACCGGCTGGCGAAGTGCCATCGCTCCGGAGAACACGCCGATAAGCGGCGTGTTCGTCTCTTTGACGATCGGCAGTACGGCGTTCGCTGTAGGCGTGCCGACGAAACCGAACAAAGCGAAGACCTTCTTGTCTTCGAGCATTTTCAGGGTCGCGTCGATGGCCTTGTCGGGCTCATAGGCGTCGTCGTCGACCAGAAGCTCGATCTGCCGCCCGTGGATGCCACCCTTGGCGTTGATATCGGCGAAGACCGCCATGGCACCCGAACGCATTCCCTGACCGAGACCGGACGCCGCACCTGTCTGGGCATTGACCATGCCTAGGCGTATCCGGGACTCGGTCAACCCCTGGTCGGAAGCGCGGGCGGGAATCAGGAACACCACGCTCATCGCCAAAGCGGCAGCCATCGTTCTGAGCATGATTTTTCCGGTTGTCCGTTACGGTTAGTGAGCGTTCTTTCCCGGGAGCGAGATAAAGCCACTGTAGTCCTGTCCCGGCCGGAGATGTCGCGGGCGCGTGAAATGAAACAGGGCTGGCTCCCCGATGCACCAATTCGGCACGACAACTCCCCAGTCGAGGCAACGGCACATCTATTCACAGTCAATGGGGCGCGGGGCGCCCATACTCACCCGTCGCGCGTACTTATTATTAGCTGGACCGCACTTCTACTCTGGAGTCGAGTCATGATGAAGTGGATCGATCGATGGCGCGACCTGCACTGGATCGTCGTACGCGTGTCGTGGGGGCGGCGCGATGTTCGAGACGGCCTCTTCCTGCTTGTATTGGCCGGCACCACCTATGTCTTTGCACATGTCTTCGCCCTTCCCCGGCGGATAGCCGAGTTGGCGTTCACTTACCGGCATTGGGGCGTCGACGACGTGCTATTCGTGGGATTAGTGCTAAGCATCGCTGGCCCCATCTACGGCATCCGCCGTTACCGGGATTTCACCCGGGAAATGGCCGCGCGGCTCGATGCCGAACGCGAAGCCCGCCTGCTCTCGGGGCATGATCATCTGACTGGACTTCCTAACGCGTCGTTCTACGCGAAACGACTGGACGAGCGCCTCGTGGCCATGGCCGATGGAGACCGGCTGGCGATCCTGGCGATCGATATCAATGGATTCAAACGCGTTCTCGACCTGCACGGTCATGCCGCCGGAGACAAGATAATCATCGGCTTCGCCGAGCGGGTGACGGGACTGCTTCGTGATGGTGCGATTCTCGCGAGGACGGGGGGAGATGCCTTCGCGCTGCTCATGCCCATCGATGCGCTGGACGAACCAGCCGCGCTTGCCCGCCGTATTGTCATGGCGACTTCACAGGCGTTTTCGGTTGCCGACACGGCCGCGCATATCGGTGTAGGCATCGGCATCGCCATAGCACCCAACGATGGCAAGATGTCCGAGGATTTGACTCGACATGCCGAGCGCGCCCTTTACCGTGCCAAGCGCGACGATCGATCGTCCGTCCGGTTCTTCGAACCGGAGATGGACGCGCATATCGACCAACGGATCGCGATCGAAGGAAGATTGCGCAAGGCGGTGGCGAATGGCGATATCGCCACCCATTATCAGCCGATAGTCTCGCTGGATGACGACGCGATCGTGGGTTTCGAGGCATTGGCGCGATGGAACGACGATGTACTCGGCGAAATACCGCCGGAGATATTCATTCCGCTTGCCGAGGAGACCGGGTTGATCGGCATGCTCGGGGAGCAGTTGTTTCGTCGTGCCTGCGCCGACGCCAGCCATTGGCCGGGATATCTATTCATGGCCTTCAATGTCTCGGCGATCCAGCTCCGCGAGGCAGACCTCGCCTCCAGGATTCTAGCGGTACTCGAAGAGAATGGCCTCAGCCCCCCTCGACTGGAAATCGAGATCACGGAAAGCGCCTTGGTGGATCACGTGGATGAGGCGCGGTTCATCATGGAACAGTTGCGTGACCAAGGCGTTCATATCGTGCTTGACGACTTCGGAACGGGCTATGCCACGCTCGCACAGTTGCTGTCGTTTCCATTGGACAAGATCAAGATTGATCGGCGATTCATCATGAACGTCGTCCACGATCACGATAGCCTTGTCGTCGTTCGATCGATCATCGGCTTGGCCAATGGCTTCGGTCTGACGTCCGTCGCCGAAGGCATCGAGAATGCCGAGCAACTGAGTTGTCTCAAGCGAAATGGGTGCACACAAGGCCAGGGCTACTTGTTCGGCCAGGCGGTGCCAACGGCTGGTGTTCCACCCCTGGTCAAGATGCATCCGTCAAAACTTCCGTCACGCTCTCGCGCGTTACCCGCCAGGAATGGAACGGAAACGATGACGGAATCACCTTGGCGATAGACGTATGAACGCCGGTCGCCGGCCTGCCTGGGGGATAAGGCCCTCCGGAAGAAGAACGCTCGCGCCAGCGCGGCTCTCAGGCCTTTTTCAAGAAGCACACCTTGAGTACCAGGCCCTTGATCTTCTCCGAATTTCCTTCGATGTGCTCGGCATCGCCATCCACCAGGCGGATGCCACGGATAATCGACCCTTGCTTTAGGGTGAGCGACGAGCCTTTTACCTTCAGGTCCTTGATCACCACGACGGAATCGCCGTCATTGAGCACGTTGCCGTTGACATCGCGCACCGTTACCGGCCCCTCTTCGACCTTCGCCGACAGCGGGGACCATTCGTGCGCGCAATCCGGACAAATGTACATGTCGCCGTCGGGATACGTGTTTTCCATGGCGCAAAGCGGACACGCCGGAATATCTGAGGTTTCCATGCAAAGGCTCTCTTGATCGGTAGGGCAGATACGTTATTTCTTTCTGGAGCGGGGCCCGGATGCTTCATCGGGCAAGGCCTCGTCCTCCGCATGCCAGGGACGCCCCGAGGCGCGCTCTATGTATTCCCTGATGAGACCGCGCACGACCTGGGACGGTGTCGTGTCCGCTTCCGCGCACAGGCGTTCGAGAACGGCCTTCTTGCGTGGGTCGATCAGGATGGTTAGTCGAGCGGTACGGTTTTCGGTGGGCATACCCGGACAGCCTGAATCACATGGAGTATGTATTCCATTATAATACGATTCACACTCTATTTGCCTTGCCCCAGGGGAAACGATGGACGCGGAGGCCGCTCTCAACTACCTGCGCCTGTATCTGCCGAAGCTCTACACGGTGCTGGCCGAAGGCTATCGCTGGCGCGACCTTCGCGGCGACGCGATCGCAGGCCTGACCGTCGCCATCGTGGCGTTGCCGCTGGCCATGGCGCTGGCGATCGCCAGTGGCACCACGCCGGAAAAAGGCCTCTACACCGCCATCGTCGCGGGCTTCCTGATATCGGCCCTGGGGGGCTCGCGCGTACAGATTGGCGGCCCCACCGCGGCGTTCATCCCCGTGGTGTTCGTGGTCATCCAGAAGTTCGGTTTCGGCGGCCTGGTCCTGTGCACGCTTCTCGCCGGCTTGATGTTGATCGCTGCCGGGCTCTTGCGGCTCGGCACCCTGATGAAGTACATGCCCCAACCGGTCATCACGGGGTTCACCGCGGGGATCGCTGTCAGCATCTTTTCCAGCCAGATCAAGGACGCACTCGGGTTGTCCATGGCCACCGTGCCCGCCGACTTTCTCGAGCGCTGGATCGCCTATGTGCACCAGCTTCCCACCATGCAGCCAGCGACCGTGGGGCTTACGGTGATCGGTCTTGCCGTGATCGCGGCGATACGACGCTGGCGGCCCGGATGGCCCGGCTTCCTGATAGCCCTGCTCGTCTGCACCGCGTTGTGCGTGGGCTTCGCTCTACCCGCCGAGACGATCGGCAGCCGGTTCGGCGGATTGCCTTCGGCGCTGCCGACGTTCGACCTGCCGCATATTCCCTTCGAGCGCACGCGCGAACTGCTGCCGAGCGCGTTCACCATCGCCTTTCTCGCGGGCGTGGAATCGCTGTTGTCGGCCGTGGTGGCGGATGGCATGACGGGCGGCCGGCACCGGTCCAATGGCGAACTGGTGGCACAGGGCATCGCCAATGTCGGCTCCGCCTTGTTCGGCGGCCTTCCTGCAACCGGCGCCATCGCGCGCACCGCGACCAACATACGGGCCGGTGGCAAGACACCGCTGGCCGGCATCATCCACGCCGCCCTGCTGCTGGTGTTCATGCTGGCCCTGGCGCCCCTGATGAAGTTCGTGCCCCTCGCCGCCCTGGCCGCCGTACTGCTGGTGGTGGCCTGGAACATGAGCGAGATCGACCATTTTCGTCATACCCTGTCGGCGCCCAAAGGCGATGGACTGGTGTTGCTGCTGACCTTCGGCCTCACCGTATTCTTCGATCTCACCATCGCGATCGAAGTGGGCCTGGTGGTATCGGCCTTCGTCTTCATGTTTCGCATGGCGAAGACGGTCGAGGTCAACACGGGCATCAAGCTGCTGGATGAAAACGGTGACGAACGGACCATGGGTGACGACGCCTCACAACGTTCCCGGCTGCCGGACGGCGTCGAGGTGTTCCAGATCAGTGGCCCGTTGTTCTTCGGTGCGGCCAATCGGCTGGACGATCTGCTCGACCAGTTTCAGAAGCCACCCAGCGTCTTCATTCTTCGGATGCGGCTGGTGCCCATCATCGATGCCAGCGGTGTCCATGCCCTCAAGACCTTGCTGGAGCGCTGTCGCAGGCGCGGCATCGTACTCGTCGTCTCCGGCCTGCAACCGCAGCCACAAAAGGTGATCCGGGCCATGGCATTGCACCCGCGTGAGGGCGAGTTGTATTTCGTCGACCACTACGAGGCCGCGTTGGCACTCTCGCAAGAGCTGAGCGCCGGGCATTCTTCTGCCGAGAACAAGAAAGGGTCGGAACCCGATGACACCAAATGACCGGACCATCGAGTCGCTGCGCCGGCGCATCCCCACGTTCACCTGCATCGTGGGCTGCCATGACTGTTGCGGACCGGTGACCGCTTCGTCGGAAGAAGTGGCGAGGTTGCCGACCCGAACCGAGGCCGAACACGACAAGGCACTGTCCGACCTGAGCTGTCCGTACCTGGGCAAGCATGGTTGCGAGGTTTACGGGGAACGCCCGCTGATCTGCCGCCTGTTCGGCACGACACCACGGTTGCCCTGCCCTAACGGAAAGCGGCCGGTGTACATGATCGATACGAGGACCGAGGCCGAGATCCACCAGTTCCTTGCGCGGACACGGCAAGTGCTGTTGTGACGCGTTTCAGCGGGAAGCGGAAGCCACGATGCCCGCATCCGACGGCTTGCGCTGCACATGCTCTCGGCACAACTGTTCGACAAGCGCACGATGGTCCGGCAGGTCGTCAAGCGCACGAATGGCCGCCTGCTGGATCATCGCGAACTCCTGGCGCGCCGCTTCCATCTGCGGATAAGCGCTGCGCATGGGCTCGAGATCGGTCTTGAACTCCATCCCATACAGAATGTACTGCCAGCTGGAAGTCATGAACATTTCCAGGTCGCTGATGAAATCCAACCGGTGCGGCGGACGCCGTTTCCACTTCGCCAGCTTTTCCTGAAGCGTTTGCGGAATGCTGGCTGAGTCGGCGTTGTCGATCCAGAACGGTGAGTCACGCCGCTGGCTCAGGCAATAGTGCATCTTGATGAAGTCGATGATGCGGTCGTAGCGGGCCACCATCATCTCGTTGAAATGACGCGCGGCGCTTTCCATATTGTCGGTATCGCCGGGCAACAGGTGCGTGAGCAGATAGGTCGCCAGCTCGATCAGCGCGATGCCGGTGGATTCCAGCGGCTCGACGAAGCCGCCGGCCAGGCCTACCGCCACGCAGTTCTTGCGCCAGTGCTCGGGGCGGTACCCCGTCTCGAACTTGATATGCATGGCCTTCAGGCCTTCGCCGGCACGGCCCAGGTAGCGCCGGAAGACTTCCTCGGCACGATCGTCGGTCGTGTGCCGTGACGAATAGACATAGCCGGAGCCACGCCGCTTCTGCAAGCCGATGTCCCAGATCCAGCCTGCCTCCTGGGCGGTGGAGATGGTGTACGAGGGGATCGGTGCATCGGGGGTGTCGTACGGCACCTGCATGGCCACGGCGCGATCGGCGAAGAGCACGTCCGCCCGGCTGCGGAAGGGGGACTGCATCACGTTTCCGATCAACATCCCGCGTAGCCCGGTGCAGTCGACGTAGAGATCGGCGGTCAGCTCACCCTTCTCCTTCGTCACCACGCGCGCGATGGCTCCGTCCTCGTCCAGTTCCGTGCGCTCCACCGTCGCCACATGCCGAACCACGCCGAGCGCCTGCTGGCCGTGCTCGGCGAGCACGCGTGCGAAGCAGGCGGCATCGAAGTGAAAGGCGTGATTCATCGGTCCCTGGTAGTCCGCGTCCCTTGCGCGCTTGGGAGCGCGTGAATAATCGACCAGGATGCTCTGCATCGACACGGCATCGGCGAACGGCATGCCTTCCGGGGCGGCACCCAGCAGCCAGTACGGCAACAACTCGGGGCCGCCCGGACGCTGGCTGGGTACGTTGAAGGGATGAAAGAAATGGTCCGCGCCGGGTGTTCCGGGCGGCCGCACCCAATGACGATAGTGAATGCCCTGCTTGTATGTCGCGGTGGCACCAACCAGGAAGCGGCGCTCGTCCAGGCCGATGGCCGACAGCGTGCCGCGAATGGAGGGAAACGTGGCTTCGCCCACGCCGAGCAGGCCGATGTCCGGCGATTCCACCAGATGCACCTGCACGCTCCGGGGATCGACCGCGTTGACCGCCTTGGCCAGATAGCACGCCGCCAGCCAACCGGCGGTGCCCCCTCCCACGATCAACACTTTCTTCAGACGCGCCATGATGTGTCCCGGAAAGAACTGCCGGGCCGCCCCACGCGGACCCGGCAAAAACGCCATTCACGGGGAGAATGGGCGACGCTCTTCCGAGCGTCGCCGGCAGAACGGCAAACCTCAGGCGGCAGGTGCGTCATGGGGGCCGCCAAGCATCACGTCAGAACCACACACCGACCTGGACGCCGTAGGTGCGCGGCGCGAGGTACTGCGACACGTACTGCAGCGAGCCGTCGGACATCTGGAACCGGCCGGCACTGGTGCGGGTCTTCTCGTCGGACACGTTCTGCACGTACGCGTTGACCCACCACTTGTCGCCCGGCTCGCTATAACGCAGCGACACGTCGCCACGCGTATACGCCTTCTGCCGGTCGCCCGACCCCAGGTTGAAGTAGCTCAGCCACTGCGAACTCTGGTACTGCGCGCTGACGCGTGGCGTGAGGCGTCCGCCGTTGGCAAGGTGGAACGTGTGCTCGTAGATGCCGGTGAGCGATATGTTCGGTGCATGCGGCAGGTCGTTGCCGGTGACGTTCATGCAGTTGGCGAGGTTGGACTCCGGCGGGCATGCCGGCAGGCCCTGGTAGTCGTTGGACCCTGCATAGACCAGCCTGCCGAGCTCCTTCTTCGGAATGGCAGAGAAGATCAGGTTGAAGCGATCGTCCTTCTGCTGATAAGCCAGTTCCGACTCGATGCCGAAGACCTTGGTGCTGCCGCCCACGTTGGAGAAGCCCAGGCCGTGGTTGCCATCGGGATAAACGATGGGCGCGGAAAGCTGGAAGTTCTTGAAGTCTTCGTAATAGATGGCCGAGTTCCACGTCATGTGGCCATCGAAGAAGGTGAACTTGCTGCCGATTTCATAGTTGGTCAGCGTCTCGGGCTTGTACAGCGTGCCCGCGTCCTGCGTGCCGCCGGACTTGTAGCCCGTGGACACGCTGGCGTAGAGCAAGCCGTTCTCGCCGACGTCGGTATCCAGGCGCACCAGCCAGGTCGGCTTGCTCTTGCTGTACTTGGCGCTGTTCCGCTGCGAGATGTTGAAACCGTTCGACGGGTCCGGATACACGTCCGGAGAGATCGGCACCTGCGGCACGTTCGGATCGTAGTTCCAACCCCAGTTGATGCCGCCCTTGTTCTCCTTGTCGTCATGCGACCAGCGCACGCCTCCGGTGAGGCGCCAATGGTCGTTGAGATGCCAGGTGGCCTGGCCGAACAACGCGTACGACTCCACCGTCTCTTTCGGCTGGATGAAGGAACCCTGCCAGCTCACGGTGCCGTAGCGCGTGCCGTTCATGATGGGGATGTCGAAGCGGATGTCGTTGTCTTCGTAGCCGTAGTACGCACCGAGGATCCAGTCCACCGTCTGCGGACCGACGGACTTCAGGTTGATTTCCTGGCTCCAGCTCTTGTAGTTGGAATCGTTGGTGCGGTCGTCCTGGTAGACGCCATTGGTGGTGAAGCTGGTAGGCACGCTGACACCGACGTCCTGGTCGAAGTCGCTTTTGCCGGAGTATTTGTTGTAGCCGGCAATGTAGCTGAGCTGCACGCCGTCGTTGATGTTCCAGTCCATGCGGCTGCGCACCGTATGGGACGTACGGTCCAGGTACGGCGCGGTGTCGATCAGCGCGGACCAGAAATCCTGCCCCTGGCGTGGCGTCTGCATCAGACTGAGGCTGGGCGTGCCGCGATCGCGGAAATACTCGTACGACAGGTTCCACTTGAATGCGTCGCTGGGCTGCCACAACGCGCTGACGCGCGCGGCGGACTGATCCTGCGAGTTGTACTTGTCGCCGCCCTGCACGTACTGGCCCGGGTCGATCGGCTTGAAGTTGGCCAGCGAGCCCCCGGAGATGGGCGAAGCGAGATACGCCTGCTGCTGCTGCGCCACCGTGGGCAACTGGCCCGACGGCTTCTGGTAATCGACGTAGCCATCGTGTTGCTGGTGCACCACGGCGACACGCATGGCGAAGGTGTCGCTGATGGGCAGGTTGAACGCGGCGCGCGCACCGCTCTGGTTGAAGTTGCCCGCTTCGACCTGCGCATTGCCGTAGAAGCCCGCGCCGATATCCGGCTTGGCCGTCTGGAAACTGATGGCGCCGGCGGTGGAGTTGCGACCCCAAAGGGTGCCCTGCGGACCGCGCAGCGTTTCGACGCCATCCATATCCAGCAACAGGCCCGACGCGGCCTCGGCGCGTGGCGCATACACGCCGTCGACGAAGGTGGCCACTTCCGGGTCGGCGTACTCGGTCTTGGCGCTGTCGTTGCCGATGCCGCGCATGGTCAGCGTCACCACGCCATGATCGCCCTGCGACGTGCCTTGCAGGCCTGGCACCAGTTTGGTCAGGTCCTGCACCGTCATCACGCGCTCTCTGTCGAGCGTGTCGACCGTGATCGCCGTGACCGCCACCGGCGTCTTCTGAAGCGGCGTCTCGCGCTTGGTCGCGGTGACCGACACGGCATCCAGGTTCTGTACTTTCTTGTCAGCGGCCCCTGGATTCCTGGACGCCGGATTTTGCGCTGTCGTGTCCTGGTCTGCCGCGAGCAGCGTGCCCGGAGCGAACGCGAGCGACATGGCGACATACAACAACTTGCGATGCAGATTCATCTGGCTCTCCCCAACAGTCGTTCGGATAAGTGTTGTCCGCCGCACATGTCGGCCATGACAAAGATTTCCCTACTTCCCCACGGCGCCCATACCCAGAATGACAGCGCTGTCATTGTTGGATGATAGAGCGCCATAGCGATGAATGCTTGCCGCATGGCAGCACGTCATCAACGCATTACAAACTCATGCCGCACGGCCCGGAGCGGCGCTTGCCGGGCCTTCCAACTACCTGATAATGGTGCAAAGCAAATAAACATCCCGGCATCCGAACCAAGAAGACAAGCGTCATGGCTTGTCGCCGTGCGTCGGGCACGTCAACGTTCGGTCCGCTACCGTGCCCAGTGACACGTCGGTGATAGCGACCTGCCCGCCGGAATGACTGGACCATTCAAAGGGCCGATCGATCTTGCTCATGTTCGCACCGGCGTCGCGGAAGCATTTCAACGGAACACCCACGCGCAACCACTGCCCTTTAGGCAAGGCGGAAAGCTGCGGGCCGACGGATACCTGGCCGCCGCAACCTGCACCGCAGCCGATGCCGACGGTCGACGTATCCCCTGGCGACACCGCATCGATCCTCAACGTGGTCACCAGCAAGACGTCGCCGTTGGTTTCGCGTTCCACATCGAGCGGCGCGGGCGCCACCAGTTCGATACGTGCGGCACCGGTACCGGACCAGGTCAGGCTGCGCGCGTCCTCCTGCGCCTTGTAGTCGAGCGCGCTGATCCGCAGGCTGCCGTCTGGCGTGGCGGCCGGTATGGCGGCGACATTCACGGTGTTGCCGTTCGCGCCGGTGAGACGCACCACGAAATCCTGTGCCGGCTTGCCACGGGTGAAGTAGACGCCGGCCTGCCCGGAACTCAGTGCGACGCCGGCATCCTCGGGCAACGCGCCGGTGTTTCCACGATCGGCATAGGTCAGGCCGAAGCCATAGGGGAACTGCGGACGCTCACCTCGTGCGGTGGCCGCGACCGGTACCTGTATCGCATTACGCGGCCACGCATAGGCCAGCTTGCCCTGGAAATCGTGTGCGATGCGGCCGTCCGCGGTACGCAGCAGCACATCGGCGATACCCTCGCCCTCGCTGCCCGGCAGCCACGCCACGACGAAGGCGTCCGCGGCGTTGATCTCGCGATTCACCCATAGCGGACGGCCGGTCAGGAATACCGCAACCACGGGAACGCCCTGTCCATGCAGCTTGCGAAGCAGGTCGAGGTCGCGGTCGTTGCCCGGGCGGTATGCGAGGTTCGGCAGGTCGCCCTGGAACTCGGCGTAAGGGTCTTCGCCGAACACCACGATAGCGACATCGGGCTTCTGCTTGTAATCGCCGTCCAGCGCCAACTCGGCACTGCCGCCAGCCGCCTTCACCTGTGCCTGGAGACCCGCCCAGACGGAGGTGGCCCCCGGGAAATTCGCGTTGGTCAGGCCGGTGCCCTGCCAGGTCAGCGTCCAGCCACCGTTCTGTTTGGAAATGTTGTCGGCACCGTCACCGGCCACCAGGATGTGCTTGCGCGGATCGATCGGCAGCACCCCCCGGTTGTTCTTCAACAGCACCAACGACTCGCGTACGGCACGGCGCGCCAACGCACGATGCGAAGGACTCCCGATCACTTCCGCCGATCTGACTGCCAACGCATTGGCCGACGGCGAACCGGCTTCGAACATGCCAAGACGCATCTTCACCCGCAGGATGCGAGTCACCGCATCATCGACGCGGCTCATCGGAATCACCCCTGCCTTCACCTGGGCCAGGGTGTTCTTGTACAGCCCCTTCCAAGAGTCGGGCGCCTCCAGCATGTCCAGCCCGGCGTTGTAGGCCGCGGCGCAATCCTCGTTGGTGCAGCCGGGCACTTGCCCGTGCGCGTTCCAGTCGCCCAACACGATGCCATCGAAGCCCATCCGCCCCTTCAGCACATCGGTGATCAGCGACTTGTTGCCGGCCATCTTCACTCCGTTCCAGCTGGAGAAAGAGACCATCACCACCTGCACGCCGGCCTTGATCGCAGGCACATAGCCGGCCGCATGCACATCGCGCAGCGTCTCCTCGCTGACCTGGGCATCACCCTGGTCCTTGCCGTTGTGAGTGCCGCCATCGCCGACGAAATGCTTGGCGGTAGCGATCACATGCCCTGCGTCGAGGAAGGCGGGAGTACCCGGCTTGCCTTCCAGTCCGCCGACCACGGCCGCGGCGTATTGCGCTACCAGTGCGGGGTTCTGCGAATAGCCTTCGTAGGAACGGCCCCAACGCACATCCTGCGGCACGGTGAGCGTGGGCGCGAACGTCCAGCTGATGCCGCTGGCACGCAGTTCCCTCGCGGTCACTTCACCGATGTCGTGGATCAGTTGCGGATCGCGCGTGGCGCCTAGCCCGGAGTTCTGCGGGAATAGCGTGCTGCCGACCAGGTTGTTATGGCCATGCACGGCATCGATACCGAACAGCACCGGAATCGCCAGGCCGCCGCGCGATGTATCCATGGACGCGTGGTAGAACGCGTCGGACAGCGCCTGCCACTGCGAGGCGACAGGGAACGGCTGTCCGGGCGGCTTGGAGTTGCCACCGGCCAGCACCGAGCCCAGGCGGTACTCGCGTACATCGTCCGGCGTCACGTACTTGATGTCGGCCTGGATCATCTGGCCGACCTTGTCTTCCACCGACATCTTCGCCAGCAGAGCCTGGATTCGGGATTCGATCGCCGGATCGGGCGGCAGCGGCGACTCGCCTTTTGGCCACCGCTCCGGATGAACGACGGTGCCATCGCCAGCCATGGCAGGAACGGTCATGAGTAACGCTCCACAAAAGGACAGCGCCATGGGGATGCTTCGTAAAAACAGGCTCGATCGCTGCAGCAATGGCACGGCAAAGCTCCCTGCTGGCGCACCGGCGGTACGCTTCCGAGCCGCATCCTGGCAGGAATGACAGCGCTGTCAATTTGCGTTGCAGCATGACCCTGTCCCGCTCCGTGGCGTCAGGGGCCTACGGTGCGATGGCGGTGGAGCCGCGAATCTGCAGGGAGAAAGGCAGTTGCACGAGCCGGCCGGTACCGTGACCACGCAACTCGCTCAGCAACTGCTCGGCGGCGATCTTCCCCATCTCGCGGCTGGGTTGTTGAACGGTGGTGAGCGCCGGCCACAACTGTCGCGACAGGGGCGTGTCGTCGAATCCACAGACGGACAAGTCGTGCGGCACCTTCAAGCCGTACTCACCCGCTGCCCACATCACGCCGGTGGCCATGTCGTCGTTGGCGGCGAACACCGCCGTCGGCCGCTCGGCCAGTGCGAACAACTGTCGCGCGGCCTCCACACCCGAGCCGAACGTGAAAGCCCCCTGCACCACCAGGGCCGGGTCCTCGGCCAGGCCAGCGGCGGCCATCGCCTCGCGATAGCCGGCCAACCGCCAACGGCTGGCGCCATGATCGGCGATGCCGACCACGTGGGCGATCCGCCGATGGCCCAGTTCCAGCAGATGCTCCACGATCGCACGCGCGGCGTGCTGTTCGTCCATCGTCACACCCAGGGCTTTGCCCCGCCGCAGCGGCGACACGCTGGCATAGGGCACGTTGCGCTCACGCAGGCGTTTCAGCAGCGGCGCATAGTCGGTGATCGGCGGTGTCAGGACGACGCCGTCGGGGTGATGGTCGGAAATCAACGCATCGAAGCGACGGATGAAATCGCCATCGCGCATGCGCAGCGGCCGTACCATCATGCTGTAGCGGTGCGCGTCACAGGCCTCGAGCACCCCGTCCTGGATTTCGGCCAGGTAGGTCGAGGACGGGTTATCGTTGTTGTCGTACAACATCGCCACCAGGAACGATCGATTGCCCGCCAGGCTGCGTGCCGACGGATGCGGACGATAATCCATGGCCTCCATGGCGGCGCGCACGCGTTCCCGCGTGGCGTCGGTGACGTTGGCCTCGTCATTCAGCACGCGCGAGACGGTCTTGGGCGACACGTTCGCCGCGCGCGCCACATCTTCGAGGCGTACCCGCATGGATTCTCCGCTGTCCTCACACTGTCGATCGACTATGCCGCCAGAGCCCTCCGCTTTACAAGGGTGGCCGCGGGCCCCGATGCTGCGACCGCAGCATGCGGGATCGGACGGCCCATGACATAACTGTCGCTGGAGGAGGTACCCATGACCTGGATCAACCACAGCGCAGACCGCCGATGACGGAGAGATCCGCACTGTCGTTCTGGCAGATATGGAACATGTGTTTCGGCTTTCTCGGCCTTCAGTTCGGCCTCGCACTACAGAACGCGAACGTCAGCCGGATATTCCAGACCCTGGGTGCGGACGTGAATGACATTCCCGCCCTATGGATCGCCGCGCCGCTGACCGGGCTGATCGTGCAACCGATCATCGGTCACTACTCCGACCGTACCTGGAACCGCCTGGGCCGGCGCCGGCCGTACTTCCTGGCAGGGGCGGTGTTCGCCTCGCTGGCCCTCCTGTGGATGCCGAACGCGCCGGCGTTGTGGATAGCCGCCGGATTGCTCTGGATCCTGGATGCGTCGATCAACGTGTCGATGGAGCCATTCCGGGCCTTGGTCGGCGACCAGCTGCCCACGCGACAAGGCCCCGCCGGTTTTGCGATGCAGAGCTTCTTCATCGGCGCGGGTGCCGTGATCGCCTCCATCCTGCCCTGGGTACTCGCGCGGGCCGGTGTCGCCAACGTGGCGCCGGATGGCGGCATCCCCGACACGGTGAAGTACGCGTTCTACGTCGGCGGGGCGGTACTGCTGGGTGCCGTGCTCTGGACCATGCTGACCACGCGCGAATACCCACCCGCGCAGCTGCAATCGTTCACCGACACCGTGCCCGAGGGGCCATCGGTGGATGTATCACGCGCTGGGCGGCCGGGCTTGCTACTGCTGCTGGCGGGTATCGCGGTGCTGTTCGCGATCAGGCATTTCGTGCTGGAAAAGGAGGTTTACCTGCTGGCCGGCGGCCTGATCGCGTTTGGCCTCCTGCTCACCTGGCTCAGCCGCAGTCGCAGCCGCGGCATGCTGCGCGAGGTGATGGGCGACCTCTACGGCATGCCCATGTCGATGCGGCGGCTGGCCGGGGTGCAGTTGTTCTCGTGGTTCGCGCTGTTCGCCATGTGGATCTACACCACCGCCGGCGTGACGCAGACGATGTACGCGACCGCCGATACCAGCTCGTACGCCTATAACGAGGGGGCCAACTGGGTTGGTGTGTTGTTCGCCGCGTACAACGGATTCGGCGCGCTGGCCGCCGTGGTCATCCCGCTGATGGTGCGCCGATGGGGCCTGCGCGTCAGCCACGTGGTGAACCTGTGCCTTGGCGGAGTGGGCCTGCTGTCGTTCCTGTACATCCGCGATCCGCGCTGGTTGCTCGCCTCGATGGTGGGTGTCGGCTTCGCCTGGGCCTCGATCTTGTCGCTGCCGTATGCGCTGCTGTCGGACCACCTTCCGACGGCGAAGATGGGCGTCTACATGGGCATCTTCAATTTCTTCATCGTGATTCCGCAGGTGCTCGCCGCCAGCATCCTCGGCTTGCTGTTGCGACTGTGCTTTCACAACCAGCCCATCTGGGCGCTCGGCATGGGCGGGGCCAGCTTGCTCATCGCAGGCCTGTGCACGCTGTACGTACCGGAGCCCGAACGCCGGGCTTAGGCACGGGCTGGATATCGCCGATGCGATGCTGTCGGATTCGGCGGCCGTTTAGCCGCCTGCCCCGCGCCACGGACAAATACCTCAAACTTGCATAAGTACCCAAACTCACCCATTCTTCCGCGATGCCGCAAGGCAGGCTGTCGTCGATCGGAGGGGTACGCATGATCTCGTTTCGCTGGGCCGGCCTTGCGCTGGCGGTACTGGCTGCGTCGAGCGCCGTAGCGGCGCCCGCGCATACCGTCACCTATGACCGTTACTCGCTCGTGATCGATGGGAAGCCCACGTACATCTGGTCGGGCTCATTCCACTATTGGCGACTGCCCTCTCCCGATTCCTGGCTCGACGTGTTGCAGAAGATGAAGGCGGCGGGCTTCAATGCCGTGGAAATCTACTTCGACTGGGGCTACCACTCGCCCAAGCGCGGCGTCTACGACTTCTCCGGCATCCGCGACGTGGATCGACTGCTCGATATGGCGAGTGACGTCGGCATCCATGTCATCGCGCGCCCGGGCCCGTACATCAACGCGGAAACCGACGCGGGCGGTTTTCCCGGCTGGCTGGTGACCACGGCGGGCAAGCCCCGCTCCGATTCACCCGAATACACCGCCGCGTACCGGGAGTGGATGACGCAGATCAACCGGATCATCGCGCGCCACCAGGTCACCGACGGCCGCGGCAGCGTGCTTCTCTATCAGGTCGAGAACGAACTCTACGACGAGTCCGACGACACCCGTCGCTACATGCAGGATCTCGAGGACAAGGCACGTGCCGACGGCATCACGGTGCCACTCACCGGCAACCACAACAGCAATTTCGTCGAAGGCCTGGGTGCCACCGATGTCCCCGGCCAGGACTCCTACCCGCTGGATTTCGACTGCACGCGTCCGGAACGCTGGAACGCCATCTACGACTTCAGCGCGGAGCGTCGGGAACTGACGCACACGCCCCTGTTCTTCCCGGAATACCAGGGCGGCGCCTTCGACGTTTGGGGAGGCCCGGGATACGAGGCCTGCCGTACATTCACCGGTCCGGCATTCGAACGCGTGTTCTACGAGTCGATCATGGCGGCCGGTTCGACAATGCAGAACTTCTACATGACCTACGGCGGCATCAACTGGGGTTGGTTGTCGTCACCGGGCGTGTATACGTCGTACGACTATGGCGCTGCGATTACCGCTAGTCGCCAGCTCACGCCGAAATACGACCAGCAGAAGCTCATCGGCTATATGACGCGTGCCGTCGCTCCATTGGCCCGTACCGATGCGATGGGTGCGTCGGTGCCGGACAACCGGCGCTTGCAGGTCACCGGACGCATCAATCCCGATGATGGCACGCGCTTCTATTTCCTGCGTCATGCCGAGGCCAAGGACACGACCGACGATGCCACGCATCTGAAGATCACTCTGGCCGGCGCGGGCGAAACCACGATTCCGCAGCAGGCCGGCACGGCGATCCATATCGACGGGCGCGACGCCAAGGTCCTGCTCGCCAATTATCGCTTCGGTAGGCAGAGCCTCGCGTACTCCACGTCGGAACTGATGACCCAGCTGCGGCTGGGCGGGCGCGATGTCGCCCTGTTCTATGGCCGTCACGGCGAAGACGGCGAGACGGTGCTGCGTTATTCGGCCGAGCCGAAGATCCGGGTCATCGAAGGCGACATCGCCACGCATTGGGACGCGGCCACGCATTCACTGCGGCTCAATTACCGGCACGATGGCTTGGTGCGGGTGGCGATCGACCAGGGCGATACGTCGCTGCTCCTGCTGATCGGCGACAACGCGGCGGCGACCCGTTTCTGGCAACTGGACACGGCGGATGGTCCGGTGCTGGTTCGCGGTCCCTACCTCGTACGTCATGCCGTTCGCTCGGGCGACAAGGTCGCGCTGACCGGCGATACCGACAAGGCGAGCGACGTGGAGCTGTTCGGCTTTCCCGACACCCGCGGATTCTCCTGGAATAACGCGCCGGTCGACGCGGTGACGACACCTTCCGCCAGCCTGCTCGCCCACGTCGAGGGCCCCGTACCCGTATCGCTTCCCGGGCTCGATAAGTGGCGCGTCAGCGATGGTGCGCCCGAGATCGCGCCATCCTTCAACGACAGCGGATGGCTCGCCACCGAGCGCACCAGTTCGCCCAACCCTTACTGGAACCACCAGTTGCCGATCCTCGACAGCGATGCCTACGGCTTCCACCACGGCAACGTGTGGTACCGCGGGCATTTCCGCGCCACCGGCAAGGAGATCGGCATCCGCCTGTCCGCCAACACAGGGGTACACCTGGGTAACCATGGCATCTTCACCGCCTGGCTCAACGGCCATTTCCTCGGCAACAACCCCAGCGGCGCGCAGCAGTTCGCCATCGATCCGACCTGGCTGAAGAAAGACGGCGACAACGTCATCTCGGTACTGGTCGACAACCACGGCCATCTACAGGAAGAGCACAACGGCGCTTTCCGTGAACCGCGCGGCCTTATCTCGGCAACCTTCGCCGGCGCCCCCACCGATATCCACTGGAAGATCCAGGGCAATGCCGGCGGGGAGGACCTGCCCGATCCCGTGCGCGGCCCGTTCAATGCCGGCGGCTTGTACGGCGAACGCATGGGCTGGCAGTTGCCTGGATTCGCCGATGGAGGATGGAAGACCACCACCTTGCCGCATGGCACCGACAAACCCGGCCTAGACTGGTACCGCACGACCTTCCACCTGGACATGCCCGCTGGGCAGGACGTGCCGATCGCGCTGCGTATCCACGACCTCGCCCCACACCACTACCGCGCCATCGTCTTCATCAACGGCTGGCAGATCGGTCGCTATATCAGCGACGTCGGGCCGCAGACCGACTTCGAGCTGCCACCCGGCCTGTTGAACCAGCACGGCGATAACACCATCGCGATCGCCGCCTGGAGCACCGCGCACGACGGGGGACTTGGCGAGGTATTGCTTGTGATGCAGGGCAATTACCGTACGTCGTTGGCTCCTGGCGTGTCGCCTTCAAGGTAGAAGGCGTAGACGCTGCTGTCGTTGGCGCCATGGTTGGCCGTCATCTGCCATGGGTGCTTGCAGGCTCGTGACTAGCTTCGTATGAACTGTTGTTGCACGATCTGGCTGGTCGCGCCGTCATACGCAGTCCACAACTCCAGGCCGTTACCGAGGTCCTGCAACTGTTGGATGGGTTCGTATCGATCGGGCAGCTCATCGCCGTGATATTCCACGATTCTTTTGCTGGCATCGGTGGTCAGGTAAGCAGTCGCGTTGAGCTCGCCGTCGTGGCTTTCCCATACCTGGTTGCCGTTTTGGCGGATATAAATCTTCCTGATGGACTCGTACCGCGACGGCTTGATCTGCCCGTGCACCTGCAAGGTATGGGAGCCGCTCGGATCGGTCGTGATATACCCACTGGCGTTGGTCTGACCGTCGTGGCTGAAATGCACCTGGTTTCCGTTGAGCCGGGTATAGACCAGACGCGACTGGTAACGGTCGGGCAGAAGCGGTCCGTGGTCTTGCAGCACGTTGTGTCCGCCGGCGTCGGTGGTCAGATAGGCCAATGCGTTGTGCGCGCCATCGTGGCTCTCCCATACCTCGTCGCCGTTGCTGCGTGTATAGCGCCGCCGGATCAAGTCGTACCGCCAGGGAACGGTCGGTCCGTGATCCCGCAGCACGGTGCCTCCGCCGGCATCGGTGGTCACATAAGCGGTCGCGTTGAGCTCACCGTCGTGGCTCTCCCACACCTGGTCGCCGTTGAGTCGCGTGTAGATTTGCCGGGCAAGGGTGTATCGACCCGGATCCGCCTGCCCGTGATCTTGCAGGATTGCCTGGCCGTCCGGACTCAGCGTCACGTAGGCGGAGGTATCCAGTTGGCCGTCGTGCATGTACCAGACCTCGCTACCGTTGGCGCGGGTGTAGATCCGCTGTAACCACTCGATGCGCTGCGGTGGATTCTGGCCAAACCGCTGCGTGAGCAAATCGTTGGCGTCCAGGGTGACGTATTCGCGAACGTGGGTGACCTTGTGGATTGCTTCATTGACGGTATCGCGGTTGCTACGCTTATAGACATGGTTTCCGCGGGTATAGCTCAGCCAGAAATCGGTGGTATAGGCCGCCGTACCGATCACCGTATCGGCGAACAGACTGCCACCGTTGTCGTCCAGCGTCTGCTCCACACGCTGACGGTCCTCGGGCTTGAGCGCCGCGGCTTTTCTTTTGCCCGAACGCGTTTCCCGCTCGAGGGTACCCCAGCCTTTTTCGAGGATGCGCCGGTCCTGGAACTTCGAATAGTCGTCCTGGACCGGGATCAACGACGTGCCGTCGCCCAGACCCAGCTGGGCCGGCTGCGGCGAACGTGGCCGACGGTTCACGTTGAACGCCAGCGTTCTGGCGGAAATCGTGTACTCCTGGACAGGAGGGATCTCGCGGATATCCAGGTCCTCTTGTTGATCGTCGTCGATCGGAACCGGTTCCACCTTCATGGTCAATTTCGGCGTCACGGCTTGCGCGTTCCCGGTCAGCGAATAGGCCACCAGGTAGCGCGTCGGAATGCCGATGCCGACGAGGCGCTTGACCGAGTCTTCGATCACCGAATGAGCACCGGTGTTCATGGCGTTGGTAAACGGGGCGAGGTTGCTGGGAATATTCAGGCCACCTAATTTGGCATTCAACAAGTGGCCACGATGCCAGCCGCGCGAGCCAGCCGGATAAGCATCTGCCAGGTACTTCATCAGGCCGTCGATCTCTTTGGCATCGGTGGGCGCGCCACGAATCGGATCCGCCGGATCCAGATAGGCGTCCATGGTCTTGCCGATCTTTTCCGTCCTCGTCCCACCGTTTACGGGATAAGCGAAGTTCTGCGATTCGTAGTCCACCTGTGTTTGCAGCTGGGCGACGTCACCCGTCGCGGCGGTGCCCTGGTATTCGCGGGTGGTTGCGGCATCGACTCGCATTCTCTGGGCGATCGCGCCCATCCTGTCGGCTTCCGCTTCCAACCGGGCATCGTCGTTGACCTTTGTGCCGCCCATGGTGGTCGTTGGCGCCACCCTTCCTTGCCGTTGCTGCACGACGTGCCAGGCTTCATGCGGCAGATGACGCTCCTGGCCGGGCCCAAGGTGGATGTGGTTGCCTTGGGCGTGGGCCAGGGCATTGAGCTGTGCAGGCTTGCTGGAGTTGGTATGGACGCGAACATCGGAAAGATCCATGCCCGACAACGCTTCCATGCCGGACTTCAGTTGCGCTGGCAGGCCGCCGCCGGGAGGCGGCCGCAAACTCTGAAGCTGCCTGCGCTGCGCCACCAACCTCGGGCTGGCCTGAACCTGCGCCGCCAGCGCCGAGGCGCCCGTCGACGCCGCCTCGGCGGCCGGGGTTTTCGCAGCCGTTTCGCTATCGGCCGGCTTGGTCAGGAAATCTTTCATCGCAGGCCCCGATGCTATTTACCGCCCTTGCCCTTCTTTGCGGTCGTTTTCCCCTTCATCTTGTCCTCTCCCTTCAGCTGCGCGATGTGCGCCGCCTCTCCCGCCTGTCTCGGGCTGTTCGTCGCTTTCCGCTGCATGGGGCTTCTCGCATCGGCGGACGCGGCCGCCGGCTCGACCGCGGCTTTCGCCTGCTTCACAGGTTCCGTTTTCATGGCTTCTCCACCCTTGGTTTGAGCATGTGATAAGCGATCGTCGCGACCAGCGCGACCAACAACAAGGCAAGCAGTGCGTTCCCCTGCCGTACCTGGGTCAGTGCGGGATCCCCCAGGAGCAGGAGCGCGCCGAGGACCAGGAACACGACGGCGCCGAACAGGAGGCCGAGCTGGAACGGCAGGCCGATCTGCCGCATGCGGCAACTGGATTGGTAGACGACGAGGGCGATCAGCCACACCAGCAGGACCGCCTCGGTGAGCATGCGTAGCGGCCAGCGGTTTTCGCAGACCCATCCGTTCAGGCCCTCCGTGGCGGATGGCCGCGGCAGGAAACTGCGGCGGATCCGCGAGGCGGTCATTCTTCCGGGAGGATCGTCCAGCGCAGGCGCCGCCCAGAATCCGGCGCCGCCGAAGTTGTCCGACGCATACGACAGGTCCTCGGTAAGATCCTCGTCCGCCGAGGCGCCGGTGGATACGATGGGAATCACCCGGCGCAACAGGATGCGACAGGCTTCTTCGGTGATGTCCTTGTCGCGGTCGATCGTGGAAAGTACTTCGCGCATGCTTTTCGCACTGGGCTGGGTGAGCAGCACCATGTAGCGCAAGGTAAGGTTCGTGCTGCTTCGCTCGCGGACGTTCTCGCCGGGCATGTTGTCGCCTTGCGGTGACACCGCCTCGGCCTGGCGCAGGTACTCGGCCATCTGGGAGGGATTCCAGATGGCCTGCGGCCCGGTCAGGTCGGTATCGCGTAACACGATATTGAGCACATAGGGGTGTTTACGGCGGCGCAGCTCGACGATCAGCTGGCGGACCTGCTGGTTCATATAGCGCTCGAAGGCCGGCCTTACCGGATCGTCGGATGCCGGCATCCGGTCCAGGTACAGCGTCAGACCGTTGCCGTACCGCTCTTCCCTGGCGAAGCCGGGAACCCAGGCATGGCTTCGCGACGCGAGGTCGGAGAGCGGCGTGTCGATGAAGTTCGCCGCCTGCACCGCCAGTCGTTCGGCGGAGTCCTTGACATCGTCCTCCGTGAGGTCCTTAAGGAACCCCCAGTCGTTGTGGTAGAGGGTGTAATCCAGGCCCGTTCTCTGCCGCTGCGCCTCGCGGATGAAGGCGGTGTCCTCCGGCGTCGTCCACTTGGGCTCCATCAGGTCGCCGTTGTCGGCGAACCAGAGCGCGAACACACTGAGGCGCGAGAGCATGCTGAAGTCGAGCCGGCGCGGCGTGGCGGTGTTGTCCCAGAAAGGATAGAAACCGTAGACCTGGCCGCTCAGCGAGCGAACGCAACCGCATCCCGCCCCGGACCATGACGGCGCGGGCGGATGGTTCAGCGAATGGGACTGCCTGGCCTTCTCGATCAGCAGCGTATGCATGGACGCGCTCATCAGCCACGCGGGAACCTGTTGCCATGGCAGCTGGCTTGGTGGCACGGCGTCGTCATTGTCGGCCAGCATCGACCAGTCGGGCGGACAGGCGAACTCCTTCATGTCAGGCGGGGGCTGGTGTTGTCGACTCGCCGCCGCGCCGATCATCTCCCTGGAGAATGTACAGAGCCGTTCGTCCAGGGCCGCCACGAAAAGATCGCGCCCGGGAAACTCGACGCCGATCAGCGGCGCGAGCATGCGCTGGAACTGTGCTTTCGCGTCGACGTCCACCGAGGGGTCGACGAATTCGTTCCTCGGCGGCGTCGCTTCCTCGTGAGCGGCCGTGCTGGCGGCGGCGGGTGCGCTCGTGCCGGACGGGGCTGGCCCGGCAGCCGGTTCGGAAGCCGGTATGAGGCCGGCGGCCTCGGTGACATCGGCGGATCGCCGCTTGAGGTCGGCAAGTACATCCTTGTCCTTGAAGATCTCCTCGGTAAGCATGTACACGTCCACCTGCGATTGCGGCGACGTCGGCGCGGAGAGCGTGTCGATCAACGGTACCGTCGTCAACGGCTGCGGGGGCGCGGGCTTCGGCGGCACGGGTTTTTCCGCCGCTTTCACCGGAGGTTCCGCCGGCTGGGCCGGCTTCGGCCGGGATTCCGGTCTGACAGGCGGCGCGGGTCGTGGCCCGAGGACCGACAGCTTGTACCTCTGTTGCGCGAAGCAATCGTGCTGGTCGCGCACGCCAGCGAGGAATACCGCGACAAACGGCAAGCTGCTGGGTTGGCCCGAGAGTTCGCCGTTGGTGGCGAGGGAGATACCCGGCGGCAGACTGTCGGAGCTATAGGCGTACGGCGGGACGCCACCGCTGGCGCGCAGCGTATAGCGATAAGGCTGTCCCACGCTGCCGTTCGGCAAGGTCGTCACGCTGTCGCCAAGCCGCAAGGGCTGCACTTCGGCGCACGACAACGCCACCGCAGCCGCCGGCGCGCTGACGAACAGCGCGAGCGCCATGCCGAGGGCACGAAGCACCAAGGGCCTCATCCGAGCGTCCTCCCTTCCTTGCCCAGTTCCTTCGCCAAGGCCATGCGCAAGTGCGTCGCACCGATCTGCGCGGCGCCGGTACGCGCGGCCTGCAGCACGGCGAAGCGCAAGGCGTTGACGATCGCGCCGCCCGACAGCACATAGCGCTCGGCCAGCGCTTCCATGTCGACATTCGGAGCCACCCTGCCCACCTGGGGAAGAAGGCTCTGCCAGAGCCGCAGTCGTTGTCCGGCATCGGGCATGGGGAAATACACCATGGATTGGAAGCGGCGGGAAAAGGCCTCGTCGAGGTTCCCGCGCAGGTTGCTGGCCAGGATCACCACGCCGGGGAAATCCTCGACGCGCTGGAGCAGGTAGGCGATTTCCTGGTTGGCGTGGCGATCGTTGCTGTTCTGTACCGCGGCGCGTTTGCCGAACAGGGCATCGGCTTCGTCGAAGAACAGGATCCAGCGCCTGCTCTGCGCCTGGTCGAAGACGCGGGCCAGGTTCTTCTCGGTTTCGCCGATGAACTTCGAGACCACCATCGACAGGTCGATGCGGTAGACATCGACGCCGGTGCTCTGGCCGAGCAGCGTGGCCGAGAGTGTCTTTCCCGTGCCTGGCGGACCATAGAACAGGCTGCGGTAGCCGGGCTTGACCACGCGGGCCAGGCCCCAGTCGCGCATCAGCTGCGGCCCTTCATTCAACCACGTGCGGATCACGTCGATCTCGTCCATGACCTCGGGCGAGAGCACCAGGTCCGACCAGGTGAGGTCGGTGGTGATGCGCTTTGCCGGGAACTGGATGTTGTAGTCCGGCTTGTCCGCGACACCGTTCTGCAAGCGTTGCAGCGATTCCGCACTGACCGTGAGGGCTCCGCTCAACTGCGGCTCGTTGCCCGTACCCTCCCCGTCCAGCCGCAGGATATCCCGCGCGACGAGCGGATGGTGCGGGTCGAACATGCCGAGCAGCGCGATGCGTGCGACCAGGCGATCCCCCGCGACCAGGAAGGCCGCGGTCTCGCCGGTCGGCAGGAAGCCGCCGTGGCGCTGGGCCTTCCAGCCGCCGAACTCGGTGAAGCCACGATCGAGGTTCTGGTTGCGCACGAACAGCAGGTCGAGCACGCCCGGCCGCACATGCGGTGCGATCGCCAGGGCCAGCACGGCGCGTTCGCGCGCTTCCAGGCCGAGGTCGTCGACCAGCGCCGCCAATGCGCTTTCCGGTGGCAGGACCGGCGGCGGGGCAGCCGCTTCGAAACCTTCCGGCAGCTGCTGGAAGTGCTGCTCCAGGCGAAGGTTGATGATGCTTTCCAGCCACAGCAGTTCCTGCTCCAGCGCCGCCGCGTGAACCACGTGACGATCGTCATCGCCATTCGACATGGATCACCTCCTTCATCCATGGCAGGCGGATCGTTCCGTACGACCACGGCAGGCGGTCGAGCAGCACGTCGAAGGGGTTCGGTTGCACTTTCAGGCGCCAGTGACCGCCATCGAAGGTTTCGTGCTCGACCAGGCGGCCGATGCGGCGGAGGAAGGTCTGGCGCAGTCCATGCGGTGAGGTCTGGCCTAGTGCGCGCCAGTGCGCGACGACGGCGAGCGGCAGGCTGTCGAGCACAGGCACCAAGGTGTCGAGCGGCGGCGCGGGCGGTACCGGCTCGTCGATCGGCAGGCCGCACAGCATCTTGTTGAGCACCCATTCGTGCTCTTCGCTGTCGGTGTGTCCATCGCTGAGGTAAACGAGGCAATGCACCGCGCGCTGCTGCGCGATCGCGTCGACGAAGGCGTCGTCCTTGGTCAGGCCAAGCATCGCGAAGAGCCGTGGCGCATAGTTGGCCAGCAGCACGAGGCCGGCGTTGGCGATGTAGATCGCTTCGTTGTCAGGATGATCGTCGGCGGGTGACACGGTGCCGTCGGCCCGTCGGCCGCGGTTGATCCGGGGCCGGTCACGCTCGGCGGTCATTGACTGCGCTTCCGCCACGAACGGCTGATCCTGTTCCTCGACGCCAAGGGCATCCAGCGCCTCTTGCCAGACGCCGTGCCAGGCGACGTGATCCTGTGGGATGCGCCTGGTTTCGCCGAGATAGGCCAGGCTGTAGTCGAACAGGTAGATCTGCAGCGCCGACAACCCGAGTCCCGCATCGCGTACGCCGGGGTCCGATTGATGGAGCAAGGCGAACTGGCGCAAGGATTCATGCCACGCACCCGGCAGCGTGTCCGCGAGATTCCCGTCCTGTGCTTCCGCTCCGTCGGTGGGCGACGTCGAGCCTTCAATGTCCTTGTCGATCCGCGAGGACTGGACGTCCAGGAAGCGCAGCTGCAGGCCAAGGAAGAGGCTTCGACGCAGTCCGGTGGCATCCCGGGCCGACGAGGTCGAGCGCAGCCGCTGCGCCCATTCCGATGCTTCGCCCTTCCCCACCATCGTCAGCAGGCTGTCGCGCAACGCGTCCATCAGGCGTTGCAACCGCATCACGCCGAGATGGCTGCCGTTGGTGGTCCACAGCGCGTGCAACCCGGCCACGCGCCACGCCATCCGCATCTGCGCCAGCTGGTAGGCGCTCAGGCGTCCCTGCGCGCGCAGCGGCTCCAGCAACGTATCGTCCAGGTCTTCCAGGGCCCCTGCCAGTTCGCCGTGACGCACGGCCAGCAAGGCATGCAGGCCATGATGTGGCGTGATCTGGCTCAATCGACGGACCGCGCGCCCGTGGTGCGGCAGCCGGAGCAAGGCCGGCCACAGACGCGGCCCCCATCGCCGTGTCAGGTGACTCAGCCAGTCGGCCAGCGAGGCATGGGCGAGCGACGGCATCGACCAGTGCAGCCGGCCGTGTTGCACGTAGTACAGGAAATTTTCCAGGTCGCGATCGCCCGCCGGGCTGCCCGCCGGTGTTCCTTCTTCGTCGTCCTGCCGGATTCGCCGTAGCGCCGTGTCGAGCGCGAGTTCCAGGTGTCGCCCCCACACGACCTGGTCCGCGTCGACGGGCAGATCGCCCAGGTCGATTTCCAACCGGTCGATGCGCCACACGTGCTCGCGCGACGAGAGGCGATCGAGCGCGCGATCGAGCAGGCGCGAACCCTCGCCAAGAATGAAGTCCCGCAACCGCTGTTGCGCGACGACGGCCTGCTCCCGGCTGTCGCCGTGACAGGACCACTGCAAGGTCTCGATGACGTGGCCGTTCATGTCGCCTGGCCTCGCTGCCGTTCCCTCGCGATCTGCTTGCGCAACTTGCACGCCCAGCGCTCCACGCGACGGGCGCTCGCATCGGTCCGCTCCGAGCCGGCGAGCCGGTGCGAGCAGTACGTTTGCACGGCTTCCAGCCAGGCCGCATAGCGCCGTTCGAAGCGCTGCATCGATCGCGCGTTGAGCCAGATCGTCTCGATGCGGAGATGTGCCGGGGTATTCAACGTCAACGTCTCCAGGGCGACGCGCCGAAAGGACGGATGCTTCCCGCGCGCCGTCCAGGCGGGGAATACCGCCGTCAGGCGGTGGCGGTAGAAATCCTCGGGCTGATCGGCTTCCGCGCCGGCGGGCGGCCGAAGCAACGTGTGCTCGACAAGGTGCATACCTTCGCATTCCAGCTGGAGACGGCAGGCGAATTCATGCAGGCAGATCGCCGCGGCTTCCGGCGACACGCGCGGTGACCGCAGCGGAAGAACCCAGCTGGGACCCTGCTCCTCGCTGCCCAGCCAGATGGCCGTGGCATCGGCGTGACGATAACGTTCGGCGTGGACCGCGCTGCGCAGCAACGCCGGGGACAGCGCGGTCGGATCCAGTGCCTGGAAATGCTGGGCCAGCGAACGCGCGGCGCTCGCGAGGTCGGTACCCATCGCTTCCACCACGCGACGGCGCGCCGGTCCCCAGATGACGGGCGGATGCGCCTCAGCCGGAACCTCCTGCACGGACGCCGACGGCGCACTTTTGGCCGCCAATGCGATGCCCGCTGTCGCCAGGGGCGTCATCAGCAGGCGGCTGTGGTGGTACTTGAAGCCGAGCAGCAGGCTTGCCCGCTGCTGCAACGCCGGCGTGTTGCCGCGCCGCCCTAGCGAGCGCCGGCTGTAGTCGATGCCGCCATAGCGGTCTCGCGTCAGGGTGGCGATGCGCACGAGGAACAGGCGCTTCTGTTCGAACAGGTGCAGGCGCCACGCTTCCGCGCTGAAGTACCACCCGAACGGACGGATGCTGCCTTGCCAGACACCCTCCCCGTACAACGCCAGCTGGTGGTCGAGCACGCGGCCGCGCCGTTCGATCGCGTCGTCGGCCGCCGCGAAGACGTTTTCGCGCAGGCGTTCGCGGTCGGTCGTGTACAAGGCCTCCAGCCCGGGAATGTTGGCATCGCCGAGCACGTCCCAGGCGTAGCTGGAGCGGGGCCGGGGTTTCGTCGTGTAAAGGTCGCGCAGGTAATACGTCTGCGCGTCGCCATGGGCCAGCCATTGGTCGAGCAGGGCCACATAGGCATGGAACTGCGCGGTCGCCGCGGCATCGAAGCGCTCGCGATAGATATGCGGGAGCTGCCGGTGCAGGGACACATAGGTCCGCGGCGGCACGTATCTCCCCCGCGGCCGGCTCAGGGGCGATCCCGCCATCTCGGGCGCGCTGTCGGCCGTGGCACGCCCTTGGCTGTTGCGGCGCAGGTCGTCCAGCCGCTGCAGCAAAACATCGGCCGCGACCGAGACGCGGTTGCCGCGCCGGTTGATCTTCCAGTCCGTCATGGCTTCGCGATGATCGGGCCAGCGCAGGCGCAGTACCCAGCCGTCGCCCCTGCGCGGCAGGGCATCGCCGGACCCCGCCAGGCCGTCGGCTTCCAGGCTGATCCGGGCGACTTCGAAGACACCCTCCACCGAAAGCGCGATGCGCGCCAGGTCGCCGAAATAGATCCGGCTGTCGCGATCCAGCGCCAGGTCCCCCGACTCGATCCAGCCCTGGCGCAGGCGTGGCCCGTCGAGTACGTCGGCAAGGGATACATCATTCCCTTCCGCGGCCAGTCGCGCGGACAGCGAACGACGCTCCGGCGCGGCATCCACGTACCTGGCACAGCGCTCGACCAGCTCGGCGAGGATCTCTTCCGGCGCGCGCGTGCCCTCGATGCCAAGGTCAACGCTCAGGGTGCACCAGCGCGGCTCGAGCACGCCGGGCAGCCCGTCCAGGTCCTCGCACAAATTGCGCTGCGCCCAGTACGCCCGCGCCGCGGTCGCGACGGCGTCGTCTGGCGTGGAGACCTCCAGCTGGATCCGCCACAAGCCGTCACCGGTGGCCGACTCGGCATGCGCCTGCAGCGCTCCGGGTACGCGATCGAGCAGCCAGCGTGTGTAGTCCATGTCGGTACAGGGACGGCACGGCAGGACCTCCTCGGCCGCGCGAAGCCCGAGGGCACGATAACGAATGCGCCCATCGGGACCGGTCAACAGGTCGAGGAGCGGCTGGCGCGCGCCGAAGATGTCTTCGGTCAGCGCGAAGCAGAACGCGTCGAGCAAGGTGACGCCGGGATCGTGGTAGTTGTAGTCGGTCCACTGCTCGCCGCTGAGTTCCTGCAACGCATCGAGGGCGCGTGCGCGCAGCGCGTCGTACGCCAGCGGATCGTCGTCGCGAAGTCGCGGGATAACCTCGGCCGGGATACTCACTTCCGCTCCCCGTCCATATGCGGATCGAACCAGAGCTGGGTGACATGCGCATTGATGGCGACACCTTTCCCGTAGTCGCAACCGGTGCGGGCCTGCAGCCGGTACACCGCGTTCCGTCCGTGGGTGCCCTGCCAACGCAGTTGCAGGCGGTCGCAGCGGCGGGAATAGAACGCATGGGTGGCGTTGATGCCACGCTTGCGATTGAAGAAGTCGAAGATGCCGAGGGTGGGATTGTAGGTATTGAGCGCGATCGCGTGGACAAGGGCGAAATGACCCTCGCCTTGCCGACCGGCGCCCGCGGTCACTTCGAAAGCCTGGCAGCCGTCCAGGTCGTCGGTGAGGTCCTGCCACTGTCCATCGGCGAGGAGAGGCACGGCGGGCGAGCGCGCATAGCTGCCGCGACGGCCCTTGCTGCGCACCACGCCGTCGACATCCAGCGCCGCTTCTGGCCGGGCATTGCGAATGCCCACGCGGCCGGTCGGGTCGAGGGTCCACAGGGGCGGCACCGCGTCGGGCGCGACGTCGCCGGCGGGAGGCTGGCTGGAACGGATGAGCAGCTGCCCTTGCGCGCCGCCGAAACCGACCGACCATAGCGGCACGTCCGGGTCCTGGTCGCGGAAGAAGCTCAGCAAGGCCTCGTAACCCGACGCGGCGGAGATCTCGAAGCCACGCTCGACCGACTTGGTGAAGCCCTCGTCGCTCATGTTGAGCATCGAGTCGATCAGGTCGGCGAAGTGCGCCTGCGTGGGCAAGGACCCATCGGTGAAGTAGCTGCGCAGTGATTCGCGGTTGCGGATGGTCATCGCGCGGCCTCGCCCATGATGAACGTGCCGCCGATTTCCAGCTTGCCCACGCCCGTGGGCTGTTCGTCGCGCGAGGCGCCGGCGCCGACCAGCTCGATCAGGTGCCGTGGCCTGGGCAAGGCTAGGCTCCAGGACTGCGCGGGCCGTACCAGGCGCACCGGGGCGCCGGTGCGTACGCGGCCGGTGTCGTAAAGCCGGTAGGTATTGTCGTCGCGGCGGACGATATGCAGGAGCGACATCGACCCGATCGCCTCAATGTCGTCCAGGTTGCGCAGGTGGGCTTCGATGGCTTCGGCGCGCACTTCCCAGTCGAAGCTGGGCCGGCATCCGTCCTCGTGCCAGGGCGACAGGTATTCCACGAGCGCGCGGTTCGCGCGGAACAGCGCCGCGCCGGGATGCGCGCCGTTTGCGAGGCGCAGCGTGCAGCGCACCTGGATGTATTCGTAGACGGCGTTGCGCACGACGATGCGCAATCCGGGAGCGCCGCGCTCGCGCAGGTAAACCATCATTTCTTCCAGCGCCGCCGCATCGAAATGGGGTGCTTCCGTGCTGTGGAACAGCATGCCCTGCTGTGGCTTCGGCACCACCACCACGAGGACACCGCCGGGCGTGCCCGAGACCGCGGCGTGGTCGGCCTCGCCGTTGACGAAGCACTTCGCCTTGAAGGTGTCCGGGAACGCGTCAAGCAGGAGCCGTTCGTAATCCCACGGCGTACTCGCGCGATCCTTATGCCGCAATCGCTCGGCACTGCGAACGCGCAACATGCCCGGCGTCTCCGGCTGGGCGATGCCGAACGACGGGCCGATCTGCTGCACGGAAAGGAGGCCGCCGATGGGATGCAGCGGCATGCGCACGGTTCCCGGCGGCAATGGCACGGTCGGTTCCCCGATGCTGCGCGGATACACGCGCGTGGCCGACATGGCCTGGGTGTAGATGCCATAGAGGCCGGCCAGGCGTTCCAGGCAGCCGTCGGCGCTCAGGCGCAGCCAGTACAGCCCACCCGGCCATTGCGGACAGTCGCGCGTCATGCCCGCAGGCAGGTCGACGACGACGATGCCGCTGCGCAGGAAGCCCATGGTGCCGTCCGACAGCACGCGCTCGGATGCGAGCATGCGCCATTCGCCGTCGCCCCACACGGCCCAGCCCGTCGGCGGCAACGGAGCCTGCCAGCTTTCGGCGGCACTTTCGGCACGCAAGCTGAAGTAAAGACTCAGCGCGCCGCAGGGATCGGAGCCAGACAGGCCGATGTAGAGATTGCCCTGGTGGACATAGCGTGGCAGCAAGGGCACGCCATCCATGCCGGGCCGGGCGCGCGGCGTGTCGTATCCGAAGGGATGCAGATGCAGCAGCTTCCCCTGCGACGACGGCATCGTCGGCTTCAGCGAGATCCGCTCGCTGGCCACGTAATCCAGCGACACCTGGTCGACCGTCGGCGTATACGGTTCGTTCGGCATTGGCCGCATGAGGCCGACACGCCGCGAACGCGCGTTGGTACTGAGGGTTTCCGACAGCAGGCGTGGATACAACGCGTGTCCGAAGGCGGCTGGAGGGCCGGCGAGTTCGAGCCGGAAGAATCCGTTGCGTGTGGCCGTGCCGAAGACGAATGGCTCCTGCACCGACGACTGCGCGCGATGGTAAAGCGAGAGATCGGCTTCCGGCAGCGAAAGCGTCGTGTCCCGCCGCAGATGACGTTCGCCATGGAACAGCCCCTGCAGGCCCTCCCCGCTTCGCCACTGGCCGTCGCGCAGGATCGCCGGTTTCACCTGAAAGCCGGCGGCCGGCCAGGACCCCGGATAGCCGCGATACCAGGCCGCGAAGCCGCCCTCCTCGCTGGGCAGCCCGCCCCATTGGAGATTGAGGCGAAGCTCGCGCAGCGGCTTGCCGGCCAGTTCCTCGTTGCCGAACAGGCAATAGGCGCCCACCGCCGGCACCGGGCCGAACGGCTGGAAGGGTTTGCCGGCATCGAGCCGTCCCAACTGGTTGTAGATCACGAGGCCGCGCACCCCGCTGACGTGCGTCGACAGCGAGAGATCGTGAAGGACGACCTGCTCCAGCGCGCTATAGGCATACAGGCGCGTGCGCGTCTGCAAGGTGAGGCGCAACGCGGGATGCTCCGGACATTCCGGCCCATGCACGGCTGGCTTGCATGGCACGATCGGTGGCTGCTCCTGACCCAGGTGGATCGACAGCTCGATGCATCCGCCCCAGCCGAATCCCTCGCTCGCCCGGCGAACGATCAACACGTCGCCCGGCACCAGCCAGCCGTCGGCGACACTGAACTCGGCCTGCCAGACGCCGCGAAACACTCTGTTGAAGATCAGCTCGCGATCGGGCTCGCCACGACCGTCGTCGTGCTCGTGCGGGTAGATCAGGATCAGAGGATCGTCCAGTTCGACCGCCCGCGCGACACCATTGCCGAGCAGGCTGGCGGCATGGGCACGCAAGGCGGCCGTATCCTGCGGCAGCAAGGCTTCGTTGCCGGCGATCAGCCAGACGGCGAAGAGGCGGCCAAGGCTGGCCTTGAAGCGTTCCGCGTCGTCCTGCGCGAGACAGTTGGCCACCAGATAGCACAGGCGCACGTCCCCCTCGGAACGTGGCGCGCGCGCCCAGGCCGCGTCGGCGCGTTGGCTGGCGACGGACCGGGACGCCGGTCCGAAGGTGCTCGCGCGCAAGCGCTTCTCGGCATCGTCGAGGCGGAGGAACACATCCGCCAGCCAAGCGGCATCGCGCGCAGCGGCATCGCGGCGCAGCATCGCAGCGAGGTGGTCGTCGTCCACGGCAGGATGCGACAGGCGAAGCAGCACCCGCACCCGGCGATTGCCTTCCTTCAGTGCGAGCATCGGCGATACCAGGGCCATGCCGATCCGGGCGTGCGCCGCCTGGGCAGCGGAACCCTTGGCCGCGCCGCCCATGAGCGGCCACCACGACGGCTCGCCGGCATAGGCCGAGTCGGGAGACCGCAAGGGAATCTCCTGCGTGAGAACCCGGGTGGCATAGCCGAACTCGCGCTCCGGCGATATCAATGCGTCGTGCTCCATCCTCACGCTGTAAAGCGCGGCGACCTCGTTGTCGGTCACCTCCAGCGCATGCTCCGCGGCGAACTCGATGCCCTGCCCCTGCCTGTCCTTCCCGCCGACGAAACGCGTGCCGCGCGACAGGTGCACCGGCGAGGCATACGTGGCGTCCCGCGTGAAGCGCAGGTAAATCCGCTCCTGCGAGGGGCGCCTCGGACGCATGCGCAGGAGGTCGAGGAAATAGAAGTCGGTGAGGCGTTCCGGAAAGCGGTTCACCTCGGTCCGCGAGGCCTGGAATATCTGCAAGGCGGCCATGAGGAGGCCCATCGCCGGCTCGTGCTTCGCGTTGGCCAGGCTCAGCGGGAGTTGTGAAAGCGCGATCGGCTGCAGGCGTGCAAGCGCCACGCACAGCGCACCCCACAGGCGTCGAAGCAGCGACCGGCGCCGGCCGGCGTCCAGCGGCGCGTCGCCCGCATGCGCGGTCACCGTGTCCAGCCGCCAGGCCGGATGCATCTCCCGCACCGCGGCTTCGTCGATTCCGAAACTGCGAACAGCATCGTGCAATAGAGCGCGCAGGTTGCCCCCGGTCGCCGCCATGATCGCCTGCAACACGTGCACGGCGGTCGGTGTGTCATGCCGGGCCAGCCAGCGGCACCAGCCGTCCACGCACGACACCACCTGGCGCACGCGCCACCAGAGGTGCCGTTCGTCGGCCCAGGCCCAGACCTCGGCGAAAGCCCGCTTCGCATGGGCCAGAGGGAACGATGCCATCTCGGCGAGCACGGTGCTTTCATCGCGCAGCAGCGCGTCGTCCCAACACCCGGCGTCGCTGCCGTCGGCGGTAGCGAAGCGCACGTGGGCGGCATAACCGAGCATCAGGTGGATGCGCTCGGCCAACGTGAACTCGTCGGGCACGACATAGCCTCGACGGAGCGCGTCGGCCAGGCGTTCGTCCTGTTGCGTTCCCTTGTTCATGCTCCCACCGGGTGCGTGGCCTGGTGCAGGTAGAAGGGATACACCAGGTTGTGCCGGGCGTTGGTGCCGCGAATCGTGTAGTCGAGATGGATCTCCAGCTTGCCGTTGAGCGGATCGACGAGTTGCGCTTCGATATTGTCGAGGACGATGCGCGGCTCGTAGAACAGGATGGCCTTGCGCATCAGTTCCTTGATTTCCGTGACTGTCTGCTCGTTCGCTTCCTCGAACACCATGCGGCGCAGGTCGCAGCCGTAGTTCGGCAGCATGACCCGCTCCCCTGGGTGGGTGGAGAAAAGGATGTGCAGGCTCTCGGCGATGTCGGTCGCGTCGGCCACCATCACGGCTTCCTTGGTCCGTGGATCGAACCGTGGCGGAAAGCTCCAGCCCCTACCCAGGAAACTCGCCATGCTCACCCTCCGATGATCACGGTGAAGCAGCCCAGGACGATGCTGCCGCCGTGCGCGGTGGTATCGCCGATACGCGCCGCCGGCTTGCCGCCGATCATTACCGTGGACGATCCCTTGACGATGCTGTCGGGTGGCCCGACGCACGTCGCCATGTCGCCGAGCACCGCGGCGGGCAGCTTGCCGATCAGCACCGTCGGCACGCAAGGCCCGACGACCGGGCCGCCCACATGGGGAATCGGCGGCAGACCGGGCGTCACCATCGGGCACGTGTGCATATCGGTCAAGCGGGCGGCGGGTGGCATCGGGTCTCCTCAGTTGATCAGGACCATCGCGCCCTTGACCGTGGTCGTCGCGGCGGCGGACAGTTCGGCCGAAGCCGAGCCCTTCCCCGTGAATGCCGCCTGCGCCTCGCAGGTGACGTTCATGCCGGTCGCATTGAGGTCGGCCGTGGCGTTGATGTCGATGGTGCCGTTCGCGGTGATCGTCACGTTGCCCGTGGCCGTGATCTCGATATCCGACTTGCTGTCCAACGCGATACCCGCGCTGGAAAACCTGGCGCTGTTGTTGTGCTGATCGAGGACGGTGATGGACTGGTTCTTGTCGTCGAGTACGATCTGGTTGTTGCCGGGCGTGATCACCGTGATGATCTTGTCCTTCTCGTTGAACTCGATCTTGTGCATGCACCTGGTCACGATCGCCTTGGTGTCGTTCTCCGCCGCGATGGTGTAAGGCGGCTGGTGCGAGCTGCTGTAGAGCGAGCCCAGTACGACCGGGCTGCTGGGATCGCCGTTCAGATAGCCGACCAGGACTTCGTCGTCGACTTCCGGCAGGAAGAAGGCACCGAATCCGCTCGAGGCGTGGAATTGCAACAGCCGGGCCCAGACGCCGGGTGCCGTCGCCTGCATCACGGGAATCTTGACCTGTATCCGTTGCTCGCCCATGGGATCGCCGTCGAGCTTCATCACGACGCCGATCTGCAACCCGCTCACGCCAGGCAACAGGCCGCCGTTGAGTGGCGCCGCGACATCCTCGCGTTCCACGTGCCACTCGGGTCGCATGCCGAATTCGACCTGGGTCGTCCACTGTCCGCCGCCGATCGTGTGTTCGACGGCGGTGGCGTAGACCGAACCGCTGAACCGTGCCCCTACCCCGCTCACCTCGATGAGACTGTCGGGAACCGCCAGCGCGCTGCCCACGAAACTCATGCGCCCGCGGATGCGCGCCAACGCCGCCTTCTGCTGCGTGGCCTTGGCCCATCCGGTGAGGCTGGCCATGGGCTGCGCCGCGCTGGTCTGCAGCATGTATGTCGCCGGACTTGCGACTTCCGCGAGGGTGGCTCCGGTCAGGTTGCCCTGCGGGTTGAGGCTTGCCGGGGCCGCCGGACTGCCCTCGACGATAGCCTGTTGCTTGGGATCCCACGACACGGCTTGCACCGCCGTGTACTGGTTGCGTGCATCCATGTCCGCCTCGAACGCGATGAGTTCGGTGCCCCAGCCAACCGTCAGCACGGCCGCCCCCGAGGTCGTCGGGGTCTTGACGTTCACCGTGCCGGCGTCGACATTCACGAGCAGGCCGTTGGCGTCGGCACGTGCCAGCATGAAGTCCCAGTCGCTGCAGTAGAACTGCACCAGCTCGTCGTAGCTCGTATCGGTCGCGGTCACCGACGCCGTCAGGCCATGGACACCGATCAGGCCGCTGATGATGTCGCTGTCCTTCTGGTTCAGGTAGTTCGCGTTGTTGCGCCCGATGGTCATCCTGGTCGCCTCGTCGCGACACTCCAGCACCAGGCGCGAACTGGCCCTGCCGTCGATCTTCACGCCATGGCGCACGACGATGCCGCTGAAGATCGTGGCTTCGTCGTTCCCGTATCCCGCGCTGATCGTCAGTGCCGTGCCCGGCACGAGGGTGGCGGCATCGCTCAGCGCAAAACTGCCCGTGGGCATGTCGCCGTCGCTCAGCACGATCTCCGCCCACGGGATACGGTTGATCGCCCGGCGAACCGTCACGCCGACGACAGGCAGGCTCGCCAGCTTCTTGCCGGCGACCGCGACTGTCAGGCGGATCGGGCCGGGATCGTGGGCGTTGGGCGACTCGGCCATGGATCAGTCCAGTGGAGGGAAATGCAGGGTCAGGCCCGGCGCGAGCGCCCGAAACGCCTGCAAGCCGTTGAACCTGGCCACGTCCACGTAGTACCGGCTGTCGCCATAGATGCGATGGCACAGCAGCGGCAGCGTATCGCCATCCCGCACTGTCACCGAATGACTGAGGTCGGGCGATTGCATGTCGGCCTCGAGCGCCGCTTCGAGCGGCTTCTTGAAGCCCTGGAACGACATCGTCACCTTGGCGCGCAACGGAGCGCCGCTGGGGCGGAACAACGTGAAATCGGTGGAGATACTGGTCGCCCGGCCATAGAAGACCAGCGTTCCCCAGAGGATCTGCACCACGTTGGGTTCGTGCTGCGGACCGTTGTACTTGTGGATGATCTTGTCCAGCGCGGCGAGCTGGTCCTCGACCTCGGCGGGCAGCTGGATGTTCGAGGGAATGGGCACGGCGCCGGTGCCGTCGAACACCGTGGAGAAATCCAGCGTATCGGGCTGCATCTTCGCGAAGTTGCGTCCGCTGCCGGTATCGCCCATCGGCACGCAACCGCCGAACTCGGTCTGGCGCACCCAGGTCATCTCCGACGGGTTGATCAACAACGAGATCGAGGCGCCGGTCGCCTTGGGCGAATCGCCGCTGATGTCGCAGATGGTGATCTTGAGCTGGGATTTTCCGGAGGAAAGGTTCGCCGCCATTTACCGCTCCCGCATCCGTTCCCACTCCGTGGCGAACGCCGAGCGCATCTTCTGGCGCTCCTGCTGGCCACCGCCGCCCGCGCAGTCGTCGCCGCAGTCGCAGTCGTCTTCCGCCGCCGGCCTGGCTTTTCCCGCGCTCCTGGCCGGCGACTTTTCCGCCGCCGAACCCACGTTGGACTTGATCACCATCTGTCGAATTTCGATCGTCACGATGCGGCCTCAATCACTTCGTTGCACGTACTGGTACGCCAGTTCAATGGTTTCCAGCGCCACCTCGTTCTTCGTCGAGTTGAAACTGTCGATCTCCCAGCGGACCGGATAAGCATTCGCGAACGACCACGTCCGCAGGGGGTTGGCCTTCGCGTCGAGTAGTTTCACCGTCACGGGCGCCAGCTTGATCGCCACCGACAAGCCACCTTCGAGGGTGCTCTTGCACCATCCGACCAGCGGTGAATCGGTAGACGCGACGCCTCGCTTGAGCGTCAATCGCGTCTGTTTCACCCCGGTGGGCAACTGATGCATGAAGCGGTTTTCGCCGCCCTCGCGCAGCTCGTCCACTTCCATGGCCAGTTCCAGGCCGGACACTTCCTGGAACGACGTGTCGACGCTGGCCGAACCGCTGCCGATACTGACCGTGAACTGGAACGCTGCCGGCAGCAGCGCTCCCAGTTTGTCTTCCTGCAGGACATCGGCCGGCCATGCGGCGGGATCACCCATTGGCGATCGTCAGGCCCTCGTGCACGATCTCGATAGTCTCGATCGCCACTTCGTTGCCTTGTGCCTTCAGGTCGGTGCCTGTGATCTTGGACGGCCACGCGTTCGCGAGGGTCCATACCATCGTGGGCTTCCCGGCCTCGTCGAGCAGGCTGATCGTCACCGGAACACGCTGGATCGTGTTCATCTTGATCTTGTTGAACCAGTCCCAGAACTTGTTATCACCCTTGAACACGCCCTTCTTCATGGTGACGTTGCTGTACTTCTTCAGCCCCGGCATCTTGATCGTCGTGTAGGCCGGGCTGTCGCCGTGGCGGTACTCGATGGGCTGGGCCTCGACATCCAGGCCGGATATTTCTTCGAAGGACATCACGGCCGAATCCCACTTCACCTGGAAGGAGAACTTGGGCAAGGGCCAAATGCTTGTTGACTGCTGCGAACCATCGTCTGCCATGGGAATACTCCATCAATGCATCAGGATTTCTGCATCTGCTGCTGGAAGGTGATCTCGATGAATTCCGCGGGACGCACCATGGCGACCATGACGGTGACACGCAAGATGCCCTCGAGGATGTCGTCCGGCGTCATCGTCTCGCCGAGGCCGCAATACACGCCGAACGCGTCGTCGGGTACGGCGCCGGCGAGTCCGCCGCGCTTCCAGATACTGGTGAGGAAGTTCTGGATCATGCTCTTGATGGTGACCCAGGTATTTGCGACATTCGGCTCGAACACCAGGGCCTTGGCGGCCAGCCGGCACGATTCCTCGAGCATGATCATGGTCCGGCGCACGTTGACGTATCGCCAGTCGAGGCTGTTGCCGTCGAGCGTGCGCGCACCCCAGACCAGCACGCCTTCGCCGATGAACGAACGGATCGCGTTGATCGACTTGCCCTGCGTGGTGACGTTCAGGTCCTCCTGGTCGACCGCCGAGATCGAGACCGACGGCGATACGACGCCGGAGAGGCTGACGTTGGCCGGGGCCTTCCACACACCGCGGCTGTTGTCGACCATGGTGTAGATGCCGGCCATGGCCGGGCTCGGGGGCATCAGGTTCAGCTTGCCCTTCACCAGTTCCATCACCGTGCCGAACAGCGGGCTGATCGTGCTCAGGGTCTTGTTGAGCAGGGCCTTGTTGGCGAGGATGGCGTCGGCGCCCGGGGCAGGATCGACCTTGCTCCAGTCCTTGGTGATGTCCGCGATGGCCTGGATCTGTTCCTTCTCCTTCATCGAGGCGCCGTCGGGCGCGGCCTCGGGCAGGCCCAGTTCACCGCGCAGCAGCATCTGCAGCACGTCGGCGCTGGCGATGTTCTCGTAGCTCAGCTCCTTGTCGCCGACCACCGTCGTGTTGAGCCACGGGTAGTAGGCCGACGAATAGGCGAGGAAGTTGATGCCGAGGCCGTTGCGAAAAAGATCCACCGGATCGCCGGCCGGATCGTTGCGTGGCTTGTCGCCGCCCCACACGTCGAGGATGGCGATGCGGTTCTTCATCTTCTCGCCGCAGTGCTGCAGCATGGCCTGCTGGAGGCCGATGCACTCCGGCTGCTTGAGCAGCACGGCCTCGGGGATCAGGAGCATGGTAGGCTCCTGTTCCTTCAGCAGTTCGTCGATACCTCGCGCGAACTTTTCCGGGTCGAGATCCGAGGCGTAATCGCCCACCGAGACGATGTAGCACGGGCCACCCCCGTTCTGGAAGAAGTGGCGCATGGCGTTGTACAGCGTATAGGCTCCCCCCTCCTTGCCGGCAGGCTGCTGGAGCACGTACTCGGTCGGCTTGTTGTCCTTGCCGAGCGCCTTGAAGTCGGCCAGCACCGAGGGATCGGTTTTCTCGACGATATTGAATCGCGGGCTCGGGCCGAAGCCGAAGTACTGGTGGTACTCCGCCATCGAACTGATGCGCCAGGGCTTGAATGCGAGCGGCTTGCTGCGGTTATCGGCTATCTCGGTATGGCCGATGAATGCGGGCACGGCGGTGGCGACCTCCACCACCGAGTTGGGAAACGCATTCTTTTCGACGATATAGACACCCGGTGTCTTCATTGCACCCATCGCGGGCTCCTGTCTGTGAACTAGCTATGGACAAAGATTTCCGACACGACGGTCGGCTCGCCTTCCACCGTTTCGCGCCACAGGCGCTGTGGCGCGGCACCTGGTAAACGGGAAATCAGGGTTCGTTCGGGCGACGTGGAAACGTCATGCAGCTGGAAGCGCTGTGGCGGCCGCTCCTGCAGTTCGATAGCCGAGATGGAACGCGCCACCAGGACCGCTTGCCCGTCAGGCAGGAGCTCTCGCTCCACCGCGGTGAACTCCACGTCCCCGCTCGCGTCCACGATCGACAACGTGCGATCCTGCCAGTCGCCCGTGAGCACGTACTTCCAGACGGTGCGCGGGCTGCGCAACCTCAACCTGTAGCGCGTGTCCGCCGTGGACGACCAGGCGTCGAGGCAATCGACACCGTCCGGCACGAGAGGCAAGGTGAGCGTGGCCAGCGGTGGATTGACGCGTCCGGGTTCGTTGGCGGCAAGGTCGAGGGCCGCCGCCACGGCGCCGTCGTCTTCCTTTTCCGGGGAGGATGCCGTCACCGGCGCGGTATAGTAACCGTGCACCGGATCGCCGCAATGCAGGTCGAAGCGCAGCAGGCGTGGTTCGTTGTCCTCCAGGCGTTCGCTCCACATCCCTTCCATCCGGCCATCGTCGACGCCAATGGCCAGGGCGGCATCGTCGTGACGGATGATCGCGCCGAACTTTTTGAGGAAAGCCACCGTCCCGGCATGCGCCTTGAAGGCGAGGTTGCGCGCGTAGCCATCGGCGAAGAAGTCGTGCCGCACTTCCACGCGCATGAGCATGCGAAAGCGCGACGTCGTATTCATGGCCGTGCCTGGGTGTCGACCTGGGAGATCGCGGCGTCCCGACCGCGCACCGCGCCGGACTGCAGCGTGATCATGCGCACCCGAAAGAGAACGGAGGGCATGTAGCGGCCACCGTGGATGCTCCAAAGGCTGTGCATTTCATGACTGCTGAGGTTTTCCATGTTCAAGGCCAATGCCTCCAGCCGCGCATCCATATCCGGCGTATTCTGATGATCGAACGAAGGGTTTCCCTGGAAGTAAGCGATGGCGACCGAAAGGAATTTCAACGCCTCGGGATAGTAGGCGCCGCTGAAATTGGCGGCGCACATCACCAGGAGGTTCAGGTAAACCGGCGCCGCGCGCTGCATGATGCCGCCGACTCCGCCCCAGGATGCATCCCGCGGCCGGTGTGCCAGCGTGTCGCGCTCGATGCCACTGAGAAACAGGACCAGCTTGTTCGCCGACGAGGTGACCGGCGCACCGCCGATTTCCTGGAGGTTGGAGACGACGACCATATCTTCGGGCACATGAAGCATGCGCCGCAGGTGGCCGTTGAGGTGCCTAGCCAACAGGTCCATTACCTGGTCGATCACGCGTCCAGCCCCTTTGAACGCTCCCAACGAAACGTCAAGTGCTAGGCTACGCCTTCGGCGACGGCCGCCCTATCAGCAGAATGCTGATATTGGGGTTTCGTTTTCTTAGGGCGCGTTCCTAGCCAAGCGAAGTCATGCCTTCCTTGACCGCGTAGCGGGTCAGGTCGGCCACGCTGTGGATATTGAGCTTGCGAAACACATGGGAGCGATGCGTCGCCACGGTCTTGGCGCTGATATGCAACCGGGTCGCGACTTCGCGGGTCGAACAACCCTCGGCGAACAACCGCGTGACTTCCCGTTCGCGCCAGGTCAAGGGCTGGCCGGCCGTATCGCTGGCGGAAGCCTGGCCCGCGCGGCAGGCGTTCATCACCGGAGCCACCAGTTCGCTGCTTAGGAAAACCTGATGTCGATAGGCGTGCCGGATGGCACGGGCCAATTCGCCGTAGCCATTGTTCTTCAGCACATAGCCAAGGGCGCCGGCTTCGAGTGCCTCCAGCACCTGGCCATGCAAGGCCGCGGCGGACAGGCACAGCACACGGCTCGACAGCAGTTCGCCGCGCACTCGCCGAGCCACTTCGATACCGCCCATCATGGGCATCGAGACATCGGCGATCACCACGTCGGGAATGAGCTGACGAGTCATCCTCAACAATTCCAGTCCATGGCTTGCCTGCCCCACGACTTCGATATCAGTTTCCTGCTGCATCAGGGCGATCAAGCCCTCGCGCAACATGGCATGGTCGTCTCCGAGTACCACACGCACTTTCATCGAACCGCCCTTCCTTCGTCGGTAGTTGCTTGTCTGACGAGGAATACGGCGCACGTGCCCGGCTCGATGAAGCCGAGACATAGCTCACGTGACGGTGCTGCCCGCTACCCGACGCTGAACTGCAGAAAGGCCGTTCCCCTGCCCTTCCCCGAGTATTAGGCAATCGTGAAGGCGCGCATGGGCAAATTCGGTAAGAACCGCGGCCCGGCGTCCTTTCAGCCTGCGATGCTTGAGAAGAAAGCAGGAAGCAAAGGGAAGCAAACGCTCCCCCCGCGCTTCCTGCATCAACCGACAAACCGGATATCAATCCAGCTTGTAATCGAACGTAACGAACATCTCCCGGCCGTTGTATTCGCTCGCCGTCTGCCCCGTCGTGACGAACTCGAACCCACCGGCGTAATAAGGAATCGCCCCTACCTTGTTGAAGATGTTCGACACCGTGAACTTCAGGTGGGTCTCCGCATTGATCTGCAAGCCGACCGAGCCGTTCCAGGTGATCCACACCGGCGTCCTGCCCTTGTACGTCGTGTCGGCGACGTTGACCTGGTTACCGTCGAGCGTCACCTGGCAGATGCCGGTGGCGAGCGTCTGGCCACCATTGGGCACCGTGACCATGCCGGGCTGGATGCCGTTTGGCAGCACGTTGCAGCCGTCATAGTTGGGCGCGCGCATGCTTCCTTCGCGTACGCCGGAAATCGACACGTTCCACGGGCCCTTGCTCCAGTCACCGATCCAGGTGACCCTGCTCGCCACGTTCTGGTAACGCGTGTTCTGCAGTTCATCGGATGCCAGCACGCGCTGCTTGTACGACAGGTTGTCGGTATAGTTGATGCCCGCCCGGAAATCGCCGTGCGTGTCGGTATGGAACTTGTAATCCAGGGACGCGTCGATACCACCCACGTAGAGCGATGCCTCGTTGATCGGTCCGGATTGCACCGAAACGATCTGGCCGGTGGCGTTACGCTTGACCATCTGGGTCACCATCTGGCAATACGCCGAATCCGGTACGTGCGCCGTATACGGTGAGAGCCCGGAGGTACCATTCGGCTTGACGCCGGTAAGACAACCCGCCTCGTCGTTCAGCACGGTGTTCTGGTCGAGATACTGGATGGCGTTGTCCACGCCCATGTGCCAGTAGTCGGCGGATACGGACAAGCCCTGCACGCCCGGAACCTGCCACACGAAACCGTAAGTCCACGAATGACCGGTCTGCGGCAACAGCAGGCGGCTGCCATTCGTGTACAGCGTGTAGTACTGCGACGTTGGCCGCTGGACCTGGTTGCACCACGTATTGTTGTTCTGCCCGGCCTTGATGGCGTTCACGCATTGCAGGGGATCGATGTAATCACCCACCGGCGAGGTGGAACCGGTCAGGTAGATGGCCTGCATGTCCGGCGCCTTGAAGTTGGTGCCGTAGCTGCCCCGAAGCAGAAGACCGTCGTAAGGGCGCCACTCGATACCCGAACCCCAGGTACGGGCGACGTCGGCGCTGCTGGCGTCGTTGTACTTGTCCAGGCGGCCGGAGATGGTCCAGGTCACCGTATTGAGCAAGGGCACGCGGAACTCCGTACCGAGCGAATACCGCTGGCGGGTACCGCCACCGGTGAGATACGCGCCGAACGGATTCTGGAAGGTGTCGGGATCGGCGGCGCGCGGATCGGGCGAGAGCTTGAAGCCGTTGTGCGCCGCTTCCAGCACGGCCGCCCAGCCCACCGACTCGTCCACCCAGGGGAACTTGAACAGGTCGCCATTGAGGCGCAACTGCGCCTGGTCCAGCCAGGACGACGAGGTGTTCTCGCCGTTCACCGCGAACTGGCTGTATTGCTGCGGCGTGATGGGATTCCACCATTGCTGCCAGTTCATGGCGTAGATGGGCAAGCCATCGGCCGTGGTGCCCTGCTGCTTGCCGAGGAAGAAGTTGTTCATCGCCTGGGCGTTATAGCCCGTGAAGTCTTCGCGGACGGTGTACTTCTGGCTATTGAGGTTCAAGTCCCAATGAAAGGCGCCGTCGAACACCGTGCCACGCAAGCCGGTCTGCAGGTTCCAGTTCTGCTCGCGATCGTGGGTATTGGCCGACGTGCCGATCTCCTGCGCGGTCAACTGGCGAATGGCCTGGCTGATGACCTGCCCCGTCGTCTGGTCGTAGAACTTGCCGGTACCGAAGACATTCAACTGGGTGTTGGAGATGCCCACCGTCCTGTACAGGGCCGCCGAACCGTAGAGCTGCAAACCGTTCTTGAAGTCGTACTCGCCGGATACGTAACCGTTGTTGCTACGGCTACCGGGCGTCAGCACCCAGTTCTGGAACAGCGCGGGTTGCGAGCAGTAATAGCCGTTGTTCGTCACGCTGGCGATCTGGGTGCCATTGGTGGTGACGGTATGCGACTGGCTCAACTGCGAGTTGGTGAACTTCCCGCAGGTTCCCGCCGGCGGCGTGATGTACTGGCCATTGCCATTCATGGCGGAAAGGGCCACCGCGCCGGCCGCGTCGTACTGGTAGCCGAACATGCGCGATGCCGGACCCCAGGCGCCGTAACCGGCGTCGGACACGGAATCCTGATACGGACGATCCATGCCCCACAGCGCCGTGCGATTGGACTTCTCCAGGTTATAGACGACATGCCAGTTGCTGCCGGACTTGCCGCCGAAGAAGTTGATGTCCCCATACGCGCGGCCACCGCGCGTGGCGCCGCCACCGGTCACCTGCAAATCGTCACCCTGGTAGTTCTTCTTCAGGATCACGTTCACCACGCCAGCCACCGCGTCCGATCCGTAGATCGACGAGGCACCGGAGGCGAGGATCTCGACATGGTCGATCATGCCGGTGGGGAGGTTGTTGTAGTTCTGGAAGTTGCTCTGTTTGTTCAACGGCTGCGGATAATCGACGATACGATGTCCGTCAATCATCAGCAGGCTGAAGCCCGGACCCAGGCCGCGCAGGTTGACCGAGCGCGCATTGACCGAACTGGAACCCCATGCCGCGGAATCCGATATCTGCTGGCCCACCTGCGGCAACGAATCGAGGAATTCCCACAGCGTGGTGAAGCCCTGTTGTTTGATCTGTTCGCCTGTAATGGTGATCACGGGAGCGGGCCCCTCGATCTCCACGCGCGGGATCATCGAACCGGTGACCGTGACCTCCTTCAGCTCGACGGCCTTATCGGCGTTGCCGGGCGTGGCCGACTGCGCGTAGACATGTGGCGCGACAAGCGCGAGCGCGACGGAACTGGCGATCATTCCGCGCTGCAAACGGATTCTGTTCATGAGTATGTCTCCCCCCACGGGAGCTTCGATTCGCAAGAAAGTGCATATACGAACTATGTGTTCATATATGTCACAAAGAGCCTTATAAACCGAATTAAGATCGATGCAAGTTGCGCCGCAGCAAATGCCGCGTCACGAACGGGAAACGCGTGTTCGTGGGCGTAAGCAATACGAATTCAGGCTTTCGTCGGGCTTTCCGGCGAGTGGACAGTCAGCCCGGGGCTTGCGACTTCGAGCCGGGCGTCATGGGCCGAGTTTCATGGGGTCGATAACGACATGCCGCATGCGTTTTCGCTCCCAGGTATAGAGAACATGGACGAGGCCATCCTTCGTTTGGATCACCGCGGGATAGGAATACTCGTTGCCCGGCTTGTCTTCGAGCGTGAGTACCCTCTTCCATCGCACGCCATCACCACTGATCGCGATGGCCAGGGTGCCCCGGCCGTCCCACCAGTTCGGGCCGGGATGGCCCGGGTTGTAGACCAGCAGATAACGGCCGTCCGCGAGCGATACGGCATCGATGCCGGCGTTGGGATTGTCGAGATCCAAAAGATATAACGGTAACCAATGGCGCCCTCCGTCCGAAGATCGGGTCTTGAAGAGCTTGCCCTGGCGAGTGCGCCCGATAGCTACCAGGTCTCCTTGCGGTCCGGCCAGCACGCTCGGTTGAATGGCATCGATGCCGTTCGCCGGCACGTCTCCGCTTGTCGACCATGTCTTGCCGTCGTCGCTGGACCGCTCGAAATGAATACGCCAGCCACTTTCCTCCGTACTCGACGGGCTGACGATCGTCCCGTCGGCCAGTTGCACCGGCTTGTTCTTGATAGGGCCAAGGATGCCCGGCGGCAAGCGGCGCGGCGCAGACCAATGCCCGCCGTCATCGCGGGAGGTCATGAGCATGCCCCACCAATGCGAGGGGTCCGGTCCGACCTTGTAGAAGAGCATGAGCGTGCCGGACGCGGATCGAAACAACACGGGGTTCCATGTCGGCAGGCGCACCCCAACCGCTTGTACGCCATTGGCGACTTCCCGCGGCGGCGACCAGCGTCCCTCGGTGTATCGTGCCACCCAGATACCGACGCCCGGATCGCGTTCTTCTTTTCCACCGAACCAGGCCGCGACCAGCCCATGATCGGTTTCCACGATCGTGCCCGCGTGGCTCTGTGGTGTCGGTGCGGGATCAGCGACGAATTCGCTGGTTACCATGGGCGGCGTGTCATCGCTCAACACCGAAAACGGCATGACGAGAAGGAGCGAGAAGAGTGCTTTCGTTGCTGCCATATTCGCATTCGATCTGTCGAAGGGTGAAGTCTACCGTTCTCATGCTACGTTCCCTGCCGCAGGGGACGGTACGTCACGGGAGAACGTGCGCATGGCTTTCATCGATGGGGTGGGCCGCAAGAAATTGCGGTCGGGTTTGCTTGGGTGTATCGCGGCGTGCGCGGCACAGGGGGCGTTCGCGGCAGCGGCACCGGGGTTCGACATAGGTTCCGCGAACGTCGCGGTTGCCGATCCGTCCGCTCCCCGGCCACCGGGCAAGTCCTGCGTGGTCGAGTTGTTCAAGGGTTTCACCTTCACCGATTTCTCGAATCATCCCTATACCTATGCGCCACCGGCGGGCTGCGGCAAGTCGTGGTCGAAGGTGGTGCTCGAAGCGGACTTCTCGGTCACGACCGGACGTCAGTTCGATCGCACCGCTTCGCTCTGGCTGGGCGGCGCCAACATCTACTTCGGCACTACCCAGGAGCCCTCCTCCGCCGTGTCGCCGAACTGGCACGTCGAACGCGACGTCAGCGACTTCGCCAGCCTGCTAGGCAACCCGCAGACCGGCCAGGCCATTCTGGGCAACGTCGTCAACGAGACGTACACGGGCGTGATCAGTGGCTCCGCCAGGCTGGTCTTTTATCCCGCCAACGTCCTGGCACCGAAGGCCGATGCGCCCGACGCGGTCTACCCACTTTCCGATGGGGCCGATGGCGGCACGGTGACGCTCAACACGGGTGCCGACGTGCTCACCCGCACGTTCACCCTGCCGACCAACATCGAACGAGCCTACCTCGACGTGTTCGCCCAGGGCCAGGGCGGTGACGAGTTCTGGTACTCGTGCGTCCCGAACGAGGTCGCCGACGAGGCGCAGAGTTGTAGCGGCGGTTCGTACCGCGAAGTGCAGGTGTCGATCGACGGACAACCGGCTGGCGTCGCACCGGTGTATCCGTGGATCTTCACCGGCGGCATCGATCCGTACATGTGGCGACCCACGCCCGGCGTGCAGACGCTGAACTTCCTGCCCTACCGCGTCGATATCACCCCGTTCGCCGCATTGCTCAATGACGGCCGGCCGCATGCGCTATCCATTGGCGTGACCGGGGCGAATGGCTATTTTTCCGCGACCGGCAACCTTTTCGTCTATCTCGATCGTGGCCGCAAGGTGTTGAGCGGTGCGGTGACCGTCAACACGCTGAAGGACCAGCCTGCCATCGCCACCGTCGACAACACGCTGACCGACGTCTCCGGCGTGGTCGGCGGTGCGGTCGCCACCCGCGCATCGCGCAGCTTCCGCACCAGTGGTTACGTGGACACATCGCACGGCCGCATCGTCACCGACATCACGCAGACGGTCGCCTTCCGCAACACGCAGACCTTCGCCATCGACGCCACGCGCTACGAGCAAGCCATCGACCAGCTGTCGACGGTCGATAGCACGACAAAGACCCGGCAGGGCCGCTTGGGCCTCGCGGTAACGACGGAAACGCACTACGACTTCCCGCTGCTGGCCAGCTTCAAATACAGCTTCGACGACGCAGGCAACATCGTTTCCGCTCCCAGCACCGTGACCCAGGGCTTCTCGCGGCAGTTCTCCAAGAAACTCGGCAACCTGCTTCTCTACCGCAGCGACGTGGACAACAACATCGATACGGCGGACACGTTGGCCTTCAGTGGTGGCGCGGTGACGGGACACAGCGGACAGCGCAGCACCCAGGTCTTCCGCTTCAAGGACAACCTGGGTAGCTGCTACGGTCGCGACATCGGCACCAGTGCCGGTGTGCTGGCCGCGGCGACCGATGGAGGTGGTTGCCCGGGGAACCGGAACCAGCTGCTGTGGTTCACCCATCCGGATGGCTCGCCCGACACGTCACGGACGGAGGACCCGGGCATCTTCTAAGCAAACGCCTTCGTGGAGGCGCCGCCGTTCACACGGCGGCGCCTCATGGGTGAAGCACGACTCAGTCCTTGAATATCGCCGGCGTTCCGACCCAGATCATGCGCACTTCGGACTTGCCCACGTTACGCATGCTATAGGGATGCCTCTGGTCGAAATGCGCGCTGTCACCGGTGTTCAGCACGAACTTCTTCCTGCCCACCGTCATTTCGAGCGTGCCGCTCAGGATGTACCAGAACCCCTCGCCTTCCCGATGGATCGTCGGCGCCGAGAGGCCAGGCGGAACGATCAGCCGAAGCGCCTCCATCTTGCGTTCGGCATGCCGGCCGCTCAAGCGCTCGTAGACCACCGGCGACTCGAGGTCGATCCGGTCGTGATCGCCCGCCCGGCAGACAATCTGCCCCGGCGAGGGGACACCGACGAAGTAGTCGACATCCACGTCCAATGCCTTGGCGATGGCTTCCAGGGATAGCAACGATGGGTGGGCGAGATTCCTCTCGACCTGCGAGAGGAACGGTATGGAAAGCCCCGAGGCGTCGGCAAGGGATTGCAAGGTGAGTCCCAGGCCGCGGCGTCGATCGCGAATCGCGGACCCGATGCTCAGCCCGACGGCCTTGTCCGGCGTCGCCTGTGCGCCCGCCATGGTTACGAGCTGTGGTCGCTACTGATCAGCCAACGCGAGCCGACCTTGTGGAAGAGCAGCGTCGTGAGCCCCGAAACCTCGGCGCCGGTGTCCGGTTTCAGGTGGTAGCGGCCGATGACGAAGGCGTACTGCGTACCCAGCGGCTTGACGTCGATCAGTTCCAGGGTGAGCTTGCCCAGGCTTGCACCCGGCTTCTGGAAGCGCGAGGCATACATCGCTTCGATCGCCTCGTAACCCTCGACCACGCCTCCCGCGCTGACGTAGCGCGTACCCGGGGCACGCTCGTAGCACTCCATGAACGTCTTCAGGTCGCCAGCCGACCATGCCACCGCGCTGGCGTCGAGCGTCTGCTTGATGGCCTGGGCGGCCGACACGGCGGGCGTTTCAGCCGACACGGCGGCGGTCGCCGCCACTGCGCTCAATGCGCAGAAAAGCACGGACATGGTTTTCATGACACCCCTGGAACATGAGAGAAGTCGCTCTTCCGCCGAGGAAGGCCAGCATAGCGGACGGTATCGGCGGGACCCGTTTAGGCAGCTATCTTGCGGTGCCATCGGATCGTAACGTAAAAGCTTGACGCCATCAAAACTTTTTGATCTCATCGAAACCAGGAAGCGTGCACCGCGGCAAACGCGGTTCAGACGGCTATACATACGGTGCCAGGGGATCGAAGGCGCAGCCGGTCAGGGACATCTGGCATCAACCGAGCAAGGACCGTCACCCATGGGGTTCACCCGTGGGTTCGACGTCCGGGGGCAACACATACGAACCATAGAACACGCTCTCGTTCGAGAGCGTGCGCGAAGGGTATGCACGTTTTCACAGGCCGGGGAACTCCATGAACCAAGATCTCAAGCGCAGCCTTCTCTATACGGCCCTGCTGTCGGTGGCCCTGACCTCGGGCCTGGCGAATGCGCAGGACGCGACCGTCCCGGCCAGCGAAAAGAAGAAGACACAGGCTTCGGATTCGCCGCAGACGCTCGAAGGCATCACGGTCACCGCCGCCAAGCGCGAACAGGATATCCAGAAGGTGCCCATCAGCATGACGGCACTGACCGGTGAACAACTGGAGCGCCAGGGCGTGACCAGCCTCGTCGACCTCGCGCGCATCGCGCCGTCGTTGACCGTCGCATCCTCGGGCCCCGGCTCGAATAACCTGATCATCCGCGGCATCTCGTCGAGCGCTGGCTCCGCCGCCACGGTCGGCTATTACCTCGACGACGTGCCCATCGCGGCATCGAGCAACGCCGCGCTGCTGTCGACGCGAGGTGTCATCGATCCCTCGGTGTTCGACATCGAGCGCGTCGAAGTGCTGCGCGGCCCGCAAGGCACCATCTACGGCTCCAGCTCCATGGGTGGCACGGTCAAGTACGTGACCAATCAGCCGGACTTGGATTTCGTCGAGGCGCGCATCAAGACCGATGTATCGGGCACCTATCATGGCGGCCCCAACGCCAACGTCAACGGCGTGCTCAACGTCCCCCTGCTCAAGGACAAGGTCGCGTTGCGCGTGTCCGCGTACTACCGCCGCGACGACGGCTATATCGACCGCTACCCGATCTCGACGTCCAACTACCTCGAGGCCGATCCGGACGGCAAGAAGAAGGACAACGTCAACACATACACGACCTATGGCGCGCGCGTGGCGATGCTGATCAAGCCGGACGACACGCTGACGATCACGCCCAGCGTCATCTACCAGCATTCCAAGCTGGGATCGCCGTTCACCTACGACAAGATTCCCGCGACGCTCGACAACCCGTACCAGGTGCGCGACGTCAACGAAACCAACGTGCAGGAATCGACGATCTCGAACATCGCCATCCACAAGCAGTTCGATGCGTTCGAACTGATGTCGTCCAGTTCGTACTTCACACGCAACGTCAATATCCGGGACGACAGCTCCAAGGTCATCAACTACTTCTTCGGCCTGCCCAGCGTCTATCCGACCACGATGTACGGCAGCTACAAGAACAAGGAGTTCACCGAGGAAGTGCGGGCGACCAGCAAGTTCGACGGTCCCGTGCAGGCGATCCTCGGTGCGTTCTATCACGATGTCCGCGCGCCGTTGGCCTCGTCCATTCCGTATCCCGGCGGGTTCAACCAGACATTCGACAACCCCTTCCCCACGTACTCGACGATCTACCAGGGGGCACGTAACGCCACCCTCAAGGAATACGCCGTGTTCGGGGAGTTGTCCTGGAACATCACCGACAAGTTGAAGGCCAGCGCGGGTATTCGCGCGTTCGAGGTCAAGCAGGGCTTTTCGCAAAGTGGCGACGGCCTGCTCAATGGTGGCCCGAGCACCGTGCACAGCAGCTCGAAGGATTACGGCAGCACGCCGAAGTTCACGCTGCAGTACCAGGTCAGCCCCGAGAACATGGTCTATGTCACGGCCTCCGAAGGCTATCGGCCGGGTGGCCCGAACAATCCCGCGCCGGCCGCGTTGTGCGGCTCGGAAGTGGCCGGGCTGGGCCTGAGCCAGTCGCAGTTGAACAAGTACAACCCCGACACGCTGTGGAACTACGAGTTGGGATTCAAGAGCGCGTGGCTGGACCGGCGCCTGCTCATCGACGCATCCGTTTACCACATCGACTGGGACCACGTTCAGCAGCAGATCGTGCTCGGTTGCGGCTACAACATCACCGCCAACTTCGGCAAGGCGGTGAGCCAGGGCGCGGAGCTGGAAATGAAGTTCCTGCCCATCAACGCGGTGACGTTGAGTGCCGGTTTCAGCTACAACGACGCGCACCTGAAGAACGACGTGCCGGGCACCTCGGCGAAGGACGGCGACCGCCTCGTGAACGTGCCGCGCTTCACCGGCTCGCTGGCGGCGGAATATCGCCGTCGCGTCAACGCGCAATACGATGGCTTCATGCGCGCAGACGTCAGCTACGTGGGCGATTCGAACTTCCTGTACGACCGGGAAAGCCCGTTCTACCGCCGCAAGGGTTTCGCCACCACCAACATCCGCGTGGGCGTGGAAGGTCGTAATGGCTTCGATATCTCGTTCTACGCCACCAACCTGTTCGACAAGCGCGGCGAGACCGACCTGCCGGTCGCCATCTCGGCCGACCTGCCGACGACGCGCCGCGTCGCCCTCAACCAGCCGCGGACCATCGGGGTGACCTTGCAGTACCAGTACTGATCTTTCCGCTTGTCCAGCCCCAAAAGGGGTGTGTGCCGTCGCGCATGGTTGGGGCAGAATCGCGAGTCGTCCCCAGCAAGCAGCCTCCCATGGCGTCCAACGATTCGCAGCCGATCGTCATCGTAGGTGGTGGCATCGCCGGCCTGGCCACCTCGCGCGCCCTCAGGCAGCGAGGGGTCGATTCCCTGGTGCTCGAACGGAGTCCGCAAGCGGCCGATGGCGGCCTTGCCATCAATCTTCCCGGCAACGCCATCGCCGCGCTCCGGCGGCTGGGCCTGACGGACGCCATCGAGCGGCTGGGACATCCCGTGCGCAAGCGTGAATATCGTACGGCCAGCGACCGCCTCCTGGCCGCCATCGACGAAGACACCTTCTGGGGCGAAACCATGCGCCCACGCGCCGTGCGCCGTGCGGATCTCATGGCGATGCTGGGCTCCGGGCTCGACGCGTCGGCCATCCGCCTCGGCACCACCCTCACGGCCATTCGGCAGGACACCGACGCCGTGCAGGTGGGCCTGACAGGTGGGGACGTGGTCTCCGGCCGCCTGCTCGTCGGTGCCGATGGCGTCCGTTCCACCGTACGCGAGATGGCGATGGGATCGCAGGGCGTCATGACGGCCCGGCTCGCTTCGGCGAGTTGGCGCTTCATGGCGCCCAATCCCGGTGGCATCGACGGCTGGACGCTATGGACTGGCGAACACGGCATGATCCTCCTGCTTCCCGTCGACGATGCCACGGTCTACGGCTGGGTCTCCGTCAGGTCGACAGGTATTCCCGGCAACGATCATCACCACCTGGGCGAAGCCTTCCGAACGTTCCCGGAGCGCGTACGCAAGGCATTGGACTGGGCCCTGGCGCATCCGGAGGATGTCTACCATTCACCCATCGAGGAAGTGAGACTGACGAGCTGGGCGAAGGATCGGATCGTCCTCGTAGGAGACGCGGCGCACGCCACGGCCCCGGTATGGGCCGAAGGTGCGGCATTGGCGATGGAAGACGCCCTTGCACTCGCCGCCATCGTCGCCGAAAGCGATGACGCGACGAAGATCGGCCCGCGCTTCGAACAAGCCCGGAGGGACCGGGTGGCCCATGTGCAGGCGATGACGGATCGGCTGTCGAAGGCGGCGCGCCTTCCGCACGCCCTTCGCACCCTGCTCATGCCGTTCATCACGCCGCGCAGCTATCGGGCCACCTACGAGCCACTGAAGCAGTTTCAAGAGAGCCGGGCTGCCAGGGAGTGAACCTGAAATGGAAATGATGCGGGCTACGTGGACATAGCCTCGGCGATCCCGCGCAACTGCCGCTCGAACTCCTCGGGTGGCTGGCCTCCTGAAATCAGGTACTGGTCGTTGACGATCACGGCCGGCACGCCCGTGATTCCACGGCCATGCCAGAGCGCCTCGTCCCGGCGTACCTCGTCGGCGTAGCGGTCGGATTCGAGCACCTCGCGCGCTTCCGCAGGGTCCAGCCCCACACCTTCCGCCGCCGCGATCAGCGCATCGTGATCGCCGGGATCGGTCTGATCCGTGAAGTAGACACCAAACAATCGCCGGGTAAGCTCGCGTTGCTTTCCATCTTTCGCCGCCCAGGCGATCAGGCGATGCGCATCGAAGGTGTTGTAGATGCGGCTCGCATCCGACGTGTTCATGGTGAAGCCCACTGCCGCCGCACGTGCCTTGATGCGCTCGCGATTCTGGCGAGCCTCGTCGACAGGAATGCGATATTTGGCGACCACGTGTTCCAACGTATTTTCGCCGCCGGGCTGCATGCCGGGATTCAACTCGAACGGATGGAAAACGATCTCCGGCTCGATCACCCCGTGCAGGCGCTCCAACGCGCGGTCGAGGCCACCAAGGCCGATCGCGCACCATGGGCACGCGATATCCGAGACAAAATCGATCTTCATTTTCCGGGGCATGGGAGTAGTGTCTTAAAGGGGCTGCCGCCATCGTACACCTCGAAAGCCGGCCGTCGCCTCAAGCGTCCGTTGGACTGCCCCGAACCCCTCGCAAGAACGCCAACACTTCGCGGTTGAAGACCTCCGGCCGTTGCAGCGGCGCGAAGTGGCCGACCTCCGGCAGGAGGACGAACCTGGCGCCCGGAATGGTCCTTGCTATGTATTCGGCATGCTCGCGTTCGATGAACTCGTCGCGCTCGCCCAGGACGATCCACACCGGCACGGTGACTTCCCGAAGCTGGCCGGCCGCATAGTTCGGCTGGTTGGCCTGCATCGCACCCAGGTCGTCGCGCATCGCCTCGAACCCGCCGACGAGCGGCGACAGCGCCGCATACTCCTTGACGTGATGGCCGTAGATGCGATCGATTGCGGGGGTGGGCTGGAACGGCTTGGTACCGGTGCCGTCGACGTTACAGGCGAAGAAAAACACTCCGGAAGAGCGATCCGGTGTCTCCCGCGATAGGACGAGCGCGGTATCGGCGCCATCGCTCCAACCGACGAAGGCCGCCTTGGTCAGGCCAAGCGCATCCATCACGGCGCGGGTGTCGGAGGCCATGAGTTCGTAACTGTAGGGCCTTGCATCACGGGTCGAACGGCCCTGGCCGCGGCTGTCGATCACGATGGCCTTGTACCCTGCCCCGACCAGCGCTGGAACCTGATATCCCCAATTACCCGAGTTCCCCAGGCCACCGTGCAACAGGACCACCGGCGGCCCCACGCCGATGCTGGCGTACCAGATGCGGGCGTTCTCGTTGTCGACATATCCGCTCACGGCCTCCGCCGGAAGGGGTGGAACGCCATGCGCCGCGAGATGGAGCAGATCGTCGTCGTGGAAGGGGGTGACCATGGTGGAAGCATAGCCGGAGGGCGGCGCTCGTTGGGCGGGATGATATATGATGAGTATCATAATGATAGTCACCCCATCCCGGGCTGCCTGAAATTCCTCGTCCAAGGGACCGCCATGAAAGCATTCCTCATCGACCGTTACGGCAAGAACGTCTACCTGAGGCTTGGCGACGCGGCGCGCCCCAAACCACGGGATAACGAGGTGGTGATCGAGGTCCATGCCGCTGGCGTGAACCTGCTGGATTCCAAGATCAAGAGCGGCGAGTTCAAGCTGATCCTGCCCTACCAGCTGCCGCTCGTGCTCGGCCATGACGTGGCCGGGATCGTAACCGACGTGGGATCGCGTGTCCGGCAGTTTAAGGTCGGCGACGAAGTCTATTCGCGGCCACCGGATCATCGCATCGGCACGTTCGCGGAATGCATTGCCGTCAACGAAAGCGATGTCGCCCTCAAGCCCAGGAACACCACCATGGAAGAGGCGGCGTCATTGCCGCTGGTGGGATTGACGGCATGGCAGGCCCTGGTGGAACGCATGCAACTCCAGAAGGGGGAGAAAGTCTTTATCCAGGCAGGTTCGGGCGGTGTCGGCAGCTTCGCCATCCAGTTGGCCAAGCACCTCGGCGCCACGGTCGCCACGACGACGAGCGGCGCCAATATCGACATGGTGAAGAACCTCGGCGCCGACATCGTCATCGACTACAAGAAAGACGACTTCGCGGCGATCCTGCAGGATTACGATGCCGTCCTGCATAGCCAGGGCCCCTCCGAACTCGACAAATCGCTGCGCATCCTCAAGCCGGGCGGCACCCTCGTCTCGATCTCCGGTCCACCCGACCCCGCCTTCGCCCGGGAAACGAGCCTGCCGTGGTTCGTCCAGCTCATCATCCGGCTGTTGAGTGCTGGCGTCAGGAAGAAGGCGGTCCATCGTCGCCTGAACTACTCGTTCCTCTTCATGCGAGCCAACGGCACGCAACTGCGCGAGATAGCCACGCTGGTCGAGGCGGGCGCCATCCGCCCCGTCCTCGATCGCGTCTTCCCTTTCGAGTCGACCAACGAAGCACTGGCTTACGTCGAATCGGGCCGTGCGAAAGGCAAGGTGGTCGTCAAGCTCAAGTGAGGCTTGGTATAAGGCTCACCGGTCGTTTTTCTCGTCTTTCTTCGGCTCGGGACGATGCGGTGGCGGCGCTTCCGGGCGGTGTACCTGGGGGTGCGCCTGCGGTGCCGGTCGTGCTTCCCTGGACATGTCATGTTCTTCGGGACGCGGGCGCTCGTCGCGTGGCGGATGCTCCTCGAACCGGGGCTGGCGCGGCTCCGCTTCAGGCCGCGCCTGGACATCACGCGGTTGTGCGGCCGGGTGCGGTGGCGTCTCCGGCCTGGGTTGCGGCGGCTGCTCTCTCACGGCGTGCTGCATTTCCCCGGCATGTTGCGGTGGTTCGCTCGCCGCCCTCGCCCTCGGCATCTCTTGTGGCCGGGCCTCGAACGCGCGGGGTGGCGCGGACGGCGCTTCAGGCTGGGGTTTCCTCTCCGCGGCGGCATGATCGGCGAAGCGCGAGCCGGCATCCGGCCGTGCGGCTATTCCTGCGCCTTCCGGCCGGGGGGCTGCTCCGGCGCCCTCCGGCCGCCCGGGATGCGGCACCGGAACCGGTGCCGCGCTCCGGTAACCGGCGCGGGTGAAGTCGGGAACGCTCATCTGCGCGGGATGCACACTGTCATGGCCGTCGAAGCGTCTATTGTCGACGTTGTTGGTGACGTTCCGGCCGTCGTGGATGTTGTTCACCGTCGCGGTCGCGCGGTTGAACGAATCGCGATTGTTGACGATGGTGCCGTTATTGATGTTGTTCGTCGTATAGCGGTTCACCACGGTCGTGGAATGCGAGACATACGTCTGGTTGTTGTAGATCACGGCGGGGCGATGCCAGCCACCCCCGTTGTAGCCGCCGTCCTCGTAACCACCGTGCCAATTCACGCCCCACGAATGCCACCCGCCGTCATGGTGGTCGAGCAAGGCGCCGACCAGGACACCCACGCCAAAGCTGACCGCGCCCACGGCGACCACGTTGCCGGTGCCATAGGACGAACGGACATAGGTGTATCGGGGATAGACGGCTTCCTCGCCGTACACGACCCCCGGGTCATAGCTGGGCACGTACACGGTGTCTTCCTGCGCCGGTTCGATCTCGATCACCTGCCGTGGTGGCGGGACCACGATCGGATCGTCCTCCTGCTGCCGCACCTCCGTGGTGGTGACGGACTGCGTGGTCACGCGTTGCTGTGGCGATGTACGCAGGCTGCCGCGTTGCGCGGCGCGCTCACGCATCACCTGGATCGCATTGAGCACGTCCGTGGGATCGTTGACGTAGGCCTGGCCGAGCGCGGTCGTCCAATCCACGTTCTTCGCCATCTGCTCCAGCACCGACGGAAAGGCAGTAAGACCTTTCACGCTCGCATCCCATGGCTGTGGCTCCACCGCCGTCTGTAGCAAGGCGCCCTTGAGCTTCGGATTTTGGGTAACGAGGTTGTCGGCGGCGACAATCTGGTCGGGATATGTGGACCCGGCCAGCACCTGGGCCACCAGCTTGTCCGGGAACAGCGCGATAGGTGCCACCAGCTGGTAGAGCTGATCGGCCGTCGGTGGTGTATACGCGGGTGCCTGCGGCGGCTGGGCGATGGTCTCCGCGGGGGCCGGCGCGGTCGACGGTGCCGCGGTCACGCTATCCGGCTGCCGTTGGTTGCACGCGGCCAAGGTGGCGATACAGAGGGTCGCGCTGAGTGTCATGACGGAAAGGCGTTGCTTGCTCAAGGAAATCACTCCATGGTTGGCACCCTGTGTTGCGCCCGATTACGCTGGACCACCCTTTCCTATCGCTTTCGCAGGCGCTCGATAACCATCCAGAGGCTGAACCGGGAGGCCCGCATGACGAAAATCCACGTCGTCGTTTTCGCTACGCTGCTCATGGCCTGCGTGACATCTTCGGTTCATGCGCAGACGCGCGGGCAACCGGAGATCGGGCCGTTCGGCTTCGACATCGCCGGGATGGACCGCACGGTCGCGCCGGGAATGGACTTCTACCGTTATGCCAATGGCGCATGGGCGCACGCCACGCCTATTCCCGCGGACAAATCCAACTACGGAATGTTCACGCGCCTCGACGACCTCAACCGCGAGCGCGTCAAGGGCATCCTCGAAGCAGCGCGGAAAGATCCGCGTAGCAAGGCCGGCGCCGCCTACGCCGCCTTCCTCGACGAGGCGACCCTCGACGCCAAGGGCCTGGCGCCTGCTCGTCCCTGGCTGGATCGCATCGACGCCATCGCCACGCGTGAAGACTACGCGCGCCTCGCCGCGCGAGCCGCGCGCGAAGGTGTCGCCATACCATTCGACGTCGTCGTCACCCAGGACGACCGCGATCCGGATGCCTACGTACTGAAACTCGGCCAGGCGGGATTGGGCTTGCCCGACCGGGACTATTACCTGCGGCCGGATGCATCGATGGCCCAGGCGCGCCTCGCCTATCGCGACCATGTCGCGCGTCTGCTGGTCCTCTCGGGCGTTGTCGCACAGGACGCCTCGCGCCGCGCAGATGCCCTGCTACGCATGGAAGCCGATATCGCGAAAGTCAGCTGGAACCGTGTGGACAGTCGCGACGCCGGCAAGACGTATAACCGCCGGACACGCGCGCAGCTTGCGTCCCTTGCCGCAGGCTTCGACATGGATACCTTCCTCGGCGGGATCGGCACTCAGGCGAACGAGCTGGTCGTCGTCCAGCCCAGCGCCGTCACTGGCATCGCAGGCGTGGTCGGTGCAACGCCCCTGCCCGTGCTGAAAGACGCCATGCGCGTCGCGGTCCTCGACGCCTACGGCGATGTCTTGCCACGCGCCTTCTCGGAAGAGCGATTCGCGTTCCACGAACGCCTCCTGAGCGGTGCCGAGCAGCCGGAACCGCGTTGGAAACGCGCCGTGGCCTTCGCCGTGGATTCCGTTCCCGACGAGGTCGGCAAGGCATATGTCGCACGCTATTTCCCCGCGGGCCACAAGGCGGCGGCCGAAGCACTGGTCCGCAACCTGATCGCCGCCATGGACCGGCGCATCGAGGCGCTCGACTGGATGACGCCACAAACCAAGGCCCGCGCTCGCGCGAAGCTCGCGGCATTCCATCCCAAGGTCGGCTATCCCGACCGGTGGCGCGACTACGCCGGCCTGGAGATGTGCGCCGACGATGCCTTCGGCGACCAGCTCAGGGCACGCGCTTTCGCGTTCGACCGCGAGATGAACAAGCTCGGCCACCCCTTCGACCGTGACGAGTGGCGCGTCACGCCCATGACGGTCGACGCCTTCGCCAACTTTTCCGCCGTCGAGATCGTCATCCCCGCCGCGATCCTGCAACCTCCGTTCTTCGATCCCGATGCCGATCCCGCCATCAACTACGGAGGGATCGGCGCATCCATCGCGCATGAGATCACCCATCAGTTCGACGACCAGGGCTCGAAGTACGACGAACACGGGCGCTTGGCCACCTGGTGGACGCCATCGGACCTGAGCGGATTCGAAAAGCGAACGAAGGCCCTCGCGCGCCAGTACGACGCGTACCGGCCACTGCCGGACCTGAACGTCAATGGCGCTCTCACCCTGGGCGAGAACATCGCCGATCTCGGTGGACTGGTGATTGCCTACGACGCCTGGCGGCTCTCGTTGCAGGGGAAGCCCGCGCCCATCCTCGAAGGCTTCAGCGGCGACCAGCGCTTCTTCCTCGGCTGGGCGCAGATATGGCGCCTGAACTACCGCGACGCCGACTTGCGCAAACGCCTGTTGACCAATCCCCACGCGCCGGCGGCGCAACGCGTATGGACATCGCGCAATATCGACGCCTGGTACAAGGCGTTCGATGTAAAGCCAGGCCAGGCCTTATATCTTCCGCCGGAGCAACGGGTCAGGATATGGTGACGTTGCCCGGAAAGAGGACACGACGACGCAGGCCTAGACGCCCGCGAGGAACGTCGCCGACGGCACGAAGAACAAGGTGCCCGTCACCGCCTTGCTCACATCCAGGATGCGGTCGTGGTTGCCGGGCGGATTGCCGATGAACATGTTGACCAGCATCCGTTCGATGCGGGCGGGCGAACGCGCGTAGCCGATGAAATAGGTGCCGAACTCGCCCTTCCCCACTTCGCCGAAAGGCATGTTGTCGCGCACGATCTGCAACTGTTCGCCGTTTTCCTCGATGTTGGTCAACACGTTGTGCGCGTAGGGCGGCTTGTCGGCCTCCCTGAGTTCCACATCGGAGAGCTTGCGGCGGCCGATGATCTTCTCCTGTTGCTCCACCGGGATCGCATTCCATGCCTTCAGGTCGTGCAGGTATTTCTGCACGATGACGTAGCTTCCGCCGGTGAACGCCGGATCTTCCTCGCCGATCATCGTCGCGGTGGCCGCGTCGTGGCCCACGGGGTTTTCCGTGCCGTCGACGAAGCCCAGCAGGTCGCGCTCGTCGAAGTACTTGAAGCCGTGCACCTCGTCTTCCGTGGTCACATGGGAACCGATCCTCGACATCACCTCGCTGGCCAGTTCGAAGCAGAGATCCATATGCGTCGCCCGGATATGGAACAGGAGATCGCCGGGTGTCGATGGTGCGTGGTGCACGCCCTTGAGCTCCCGGAAGGGGTGCAACGACGCGGGGCGGGGCGTGCCGAACAGCCGGTCCCACACCGTCGAGCCGAAGCCCATGACGCAGGAAAGGCGGCGGTCGGGATGGCGAAAACCGATGCCGCGCAGCAGGGAGGCCATGTCGCCGCAGAGTTCGCGCACGGCCTCGTCACCGCGCGGATCGGGGCCCAGCGTCACGACCAGGAAGATCGCCGCGTGGGTGAGCTTCGCGGCGACGGGTTGGGAAACGACGGTATCAGTCACCTGTATTCCTCAAGGAAGCCATTCCACCATCCAGGACTCGAACCGCTCGATCTTGTCGTCGTTCCACGGTTCACCCCCTGGCGGCATGCGTGGCGTCTCGGTGCCCTTCAAACGGGCAAGGACATGGCGCGCATTCGCGTGGTCCGGATACACGGCATCGCCCCTCGGGTCGGCCATATAATCGAAGTCGCGCAGCCTGACGCCCATGCCCCCCATGCACCGGGTATCGCCGTCGGTGAAAAGTGGTGCGATGTCTTTGGCGAACGACTCGTTCATCGGTCTCTCCCGGCAGCTTGTTCATGGCCCCGGGATGCTAGGTCGTCAACGAAAGACACGGTATATGCGCCAGCGTACACATGGCGTTGCCCGGGGCGCAACAGTCCGGCGCCGGCTTCGCCGATTTATCGGTAAGCTTGCATGTTCCACGAGCAGGTGACCGACATGACCGAACCCCTTCCCGTCCTCGCCCCGCCGGAGACACCGGAACGCGTCCTGCGCTTCTGGCGCGACGCCGGCTACGATCGCTGGTTCACCAACGATGCCGGTTTCGACCGGGTTTTCCGCGATCACTTCCTGGCGGCGCACATGGCGGCGGCGCGGCGTGAACTGGATGCCTGGCTCGACAGCGCCGACGGCTGCCTCGCCCTGCTGATCCTGCTCGACCAGTTTCCACGCAATGCCTTTCGCGGTTGCGCGCATATGTATGCCACCGACCCGCTCGCACGATTCGTGGCGCGGCACATGCTACAGCGCGGATTCGACAGCGCCATCGACGCGGAACTGCGCGCCTTCTGCTACCTGCCCTTCGAACATTCCGAAGACGCCGCCGACCAGCGGCTGTCCCTGCAACTGTTCGGCGCGCTGGGTGGTACCTACATGCCGTATGCGCAGGTCCACCACGACATCATCGAACGCTTCGGCCGCTTCCCGCACCGCAATCGTGAGTTGGGGCGGGAAACCACGCCGGAGGAACAGGCATACCTCGATGGTGGCGGATTCGCCGGGTAACGGGACTACCCTTCCCCTGACGACTTCTTGAAGACCATCTGCTCGAACGAGATGGCAGTCACCGCCCCGTTCTCCGTGCGGAAGTCGAGGAAGTCACCCGAGTTGGGCGCGAATTCCACGCGGACCCGATCCGGTGCTTCACCGCCGGTGGCAACGGCCTGCACGTTGCCCCAACGGATCACCATGCCGCGGCCTTCGTCCAGATGGACCGTCATATCCCCGAGCAGCTCGTTCGAATAGGTCCCTGCGTACTCCATGCGCGGACGGGACAGCGCCCACGCACGCGCCTGGATCGTCTCCCGCTGGCGAGCCGCCATGAGGGATACCTCCGCCGCCTTCGTCCGCAATGCATCGAACCGCCGCGACACCGTCGATGCGACATCCGGCTCGCCTAGCAGGCTGCCGTAGACGTAGTCGGCGATGAGGCTGGTCAGCTGAGCGCCGAGGACATCCTCGTTGTTGAGCACGACCAGGGCTATGCCTTCGTCCGGCATGAAGGACAGATGCGCATGGAAGCCGGCGAAGCCGCCGAAGTGGTGCAGCATTGTCCTGCCCTTGTACTCGCCGGTGTACCAGCCCCAGGCGTAGCCCGTGCGCGGGAAATCCATGTACTTCGCGGTCAAGGCGACCTGCGATTCGTGCGAACGGCGGATCACCTTCGCCGGTATCGCCTGCCGCCGCCCCGAGGCGAGTTCCGCGATCAGGAACGTCGCGAGGTCCGGCGCGGTGGAAACCAGGCCGCCCGCCGCGTGCATGGTCGCGTCCGACTTGGCGAGATACAAAGGCTGGCGCGGCCGGGCACTGGCGAACGAGTAGGGCTTGGCCAGCGTCCATCCCGCGGCCCGGGCCTTGTCGATGGAGGTCGAGGTCCGCCGCATGCCCAGTGGATGCAGGACACTGCGTTCCAGCTGCTCCTGCCAGGGCACCGGCCCATGGCGGTCGAGCCAGACACTCAGGATGTTGTAGCCGACGTTGGTGTACTTGAAGGTCCCGTGTGTCGCCTTCTCATCCGGATACGACGCGGACACCAGTTCCGGAAGCGAACGCGCATCATGGATGCCACTGTACGCCGTCGCCCAGACCAGGGGCTGGTTGTCCACTCCCGTGGTATGCACCAGGAGATCCTTCATGGTCACCGCATTCGCGTCGATGCCCGTGAAGCGTCCTGCGGGAAACATGTCGTGCAACGACATGCGCGTGTCCAGCTGGCCGGCGTCTTCCTGGAGCAGCGCGTTCAAGGCGAAGAACGGCTTGGTCGCCGAGGCGATATAGAACACCGTGTCACGTGTGACCGGTGTTCGCGCCGCGATGTCCGAATATCCGAAATAACCTTCATAGATGACCTTGCCGTTCTTGATGACGGCGATGGCCGTTCCGGAGGGCAACGCGGTCGCGTCTTTCGTCTGTTGGATGAGGGTCGCCAACGGGGCGAAATCGGGCGGCGGGCTTGCCAGCGACGCGAATGGCGTCGCGACCAGCAACAGGGAACCGAGCGCCAGGAAGCGTCTCATGCGCCGCCCTTGGCCCCGCGGCGCTCGAAGATGTAATAGGCCAGGTTGCCCAGGCCCGTGGCACCCAGCAGCAAGCCGATGACGCCGGGCGTCGCATGATCCACGCCGGTCGCCTCGACGAGGCCGAAGCCGAGCGCCAGGGCGACGAGGACGCAGCCCCAATGCAACGAGGCATGGCGCCGCCGCGCGGCTTCGCCTTCGAGCAGCGAGCGGACCATGTCTTCGGAGCCTCGCGACTCGACGATCCGGCGACGGGTGTAGGCATCGACGACCACCTTCACCGAATAGGCGATGCAGACGAACATGGTGATGGGGATAAGTAGCGAGAAGTCCATGGTTCGGATGTCCTGTGGGATGGGTACAGCCAAGGAGATACGGCGGGAAAGCCGCCGGTTGCAGTAAATCGATTGCAACCGATGGCCTGCCCGACGTATCCCTATGGGGGAATGTCCATCCAGCCCCCTCCCCTCGCCGATGCGATCGCCACCGACCTGGCCCTGGTTGGCGCCGTCCTTTCGGGCGAGCCCGGCGCGTTCGAGCGGCTGGTTCGCCAGTACCAGAACCTGTGCTGGCACGTGGTGGACCGCATGGTCAGGCACCCGGACGACACCCGGGAGCTCTGCCAGGACGTCTTCCTGCGCATACACCAGTCGCTTCACCAGTACCGTGGCGAAAGCGCATTGAAGTCATGGATAGCGCAGGTGGCGTACTCGGTGGCCAAGCGGCATCTGGAGCGCAAGCGCATTCCCCTGGTCGAGGCCTCGGGCGACGAGGAAGGAAACTCCCTGGCGGAACGGGTCGGCGACGGGTTCGACCTGGAAGCCGCCGTGGCCGATGAGGAGATGGGTGCGCGACTGCATGCGGCCATCGACTCGCTGCCGCCGGTGCAACGCACGCTGCTGACGCTTTACCATCTGGAAGAAATGCCGATCGGCGAGATCGCCCGGGTGACCGGCATGGCCGAGGGCACCATCAAGAGCCATCTTTTCCGCAGTCGCCGGATACTGCGGGAGATACTGGAATCGCGCATGGGAGTACGAGCATGAATGACGAACGAGAGTGGGAAGCCCAGGAACGCGGCATGCGCGCGGCACGCGGACAGGCCCCCGCCGATCTCGATCCTCTCGCGCTGGAGTACCGCAAGGTGGCCCGTGCCGTGATATCCCATCCCGTCGGCGCTCCGCCAGGCGACTTCGTCGCCCGGGCCGCGGCTCACGTCGCCCGCCATGAAGGAGGCATCGAGCGGCCGCTCTCCGGCGTGCTCCTGGCCGTGTTCGCCGTCGCGCTGGTCGCCGCGGCCGTGATCTATGGTGCACGTTACTGGCAGGTATTCCAGCAGCCCGGTGAGCCTGCGTCGGGCTGGGTGCTGGCGGGACTCGCCTGCGTGGTGCTGTCCTGGGTGTCCCGCCAGCTGGCCGTCATCGCGCGCCGGCCTGGCGGACGCCCTTGAACGACACCCTCAGTTCCTCGACGAACATCGCCGGTTGTTCCCAGGCGGCGAAATGCCCGCCCTTGTCCAGCCGGTTGTAGTGGATGAGCTTCGGGAAAGCCTTCTCCGCCCAACTCTTCGGCGCGGCATAGATCTCGTCGGGGAAGACGCTCACCGCCACGGGGATCGTCAGGTGCTTCGGCTCGAAGAAGGCGAGCTTGTTTTCCCAGTACAGGCGAGCCGAGGACACGGCCGTGTTCGTGACCCAGTAAAGCGTCACATTGTCGAGGATGTCGTCACGCGTCAGGCCTTCGGCCTGCCCGTCGAACACGCGTGTGATCAACTCGTAGCTGCGCGCGTCGTGGTCGAGCATCCAGGCGGCGAGTCCCACCGGGGAATCCTCGATGGCGTACAGGGTTTGCGGTCGGTTCGTCATCTCCTGGGCGTAGCCGAGGCCATGCTTGTAGAAGAAGTCGAGTTGCTCGTACGCGTTCTTTTCATCCGCGGACAGGCCCGCCGGCGGCGGCCCTCCCGCTGAAAGCGCCTTGGCGATGTCATCCGGCACGGTGGCCGGCATGTTGGTGTGGATGGCCAGCAGTTCCGGAGGCGCCTGCACCGCCATCTGCTCGGACACCGCGTCGCCCCAGTCGCCGCCCTGGGCGACGAAATGCTTATAGCCCAGCCGTTTCATCAGCACGGTCCATGCCCTCGCGATGTGCTGGGGATCCCAGCCGGTGGTCTCGGGTTGACCGGAGAAACCATAGCCAGGCAACGAAGGAATCACCACGTCGAACGCATCCGATGCGCTGCCGCCATGCGCGGTGGGATTGGCCAGCGGGTCGATGATCTTCAGCTGTTCGATGATCGAGCCCGGCCAGCCGTGGGTGATGATGATCGGCAAGGCGTTCTTGTTCTTCGAACGGACATGGATGAAGTGGATGTCCACGCCGTCGATGGTGGTCACGAATTGCGGCAAGGCGTTCAATCTCGCTTCCACCTTGCGCCAGTCGTAATCGGACTGCCAGTACGCGGCCAGTTTCCGCATGGTGGCCAGTTGCACGCCTTGTGTCGCGTCCGTCACCGTCTCCTTCCTGGGCCACTTGGTCGCGGCGATCCGCCGGCGCAGGTCCGCGAGGGTTTCATCGGGAATGTGCACTTTCGGGAAGGGCCGGATCGACGCGCTTTCCGCAGGCGGCGTGGCGGCGTGTGTCACGGAGGGAAGGATGATGCTTGTCGCCCCGAGGAGGGCTGACGCGGTGAGGAAATGCCAACGACCGAATGAAGCGAACTCTGAAGACATGACGACACTCCTCCGATGGTTCTTCGCGATCGCGAGAACGCAATGGGAATGGACAGGTTCCATGGTTCGAGATCCGCTGGTCCGTGAGCGGCAGCCGGCCTTCGCGAGCTTAGCAAGGGCCTCTTGGCCAGGCACTACACCCATAGGTATTAGCGGGTCATACCGGGTTCGCACCGCTCGACGCGGCGCATCGCGTCAGGCCAGCGTGTTCAGTTCCACCGGAACCACCGCGTCGCCGCCGATGACCTGGGCCTGGCCGTCCTGCACCATGAACTGGATCTGCATCGATCGCTGAGTCAACGCGGCCAGCGCTTCCACGGTGGACGGCGCGACGTCGATCACCGAGACGTTCTTCGTGCGTGCGACGGCGGCGGATGTCTTCTTCCACCACACCTCGGCGCTGCGCCCGCTATAGGTATAGACGATCACGCGCTTCGAGCGGCCAGCGGCGCGGCGGATGCGTTGTTCGTCCGGCTGGCCGATCTCGATCCACAGGTCGACCTCGCCGGTCAGTTCCTTGCGCCACAGGTCCGGCTCGTCGTCCGAACTGAGCCCCTTGCCGAACACGAGGGCATCGTCGGCATTCAGGGCGAACGCCAGCACCCGGACCATCATCCGCTCGTCGGTCTCGGACGGATGCTGGGCGATGGTCAACGCATGGGCCTGGTAGTAATGCCGGTCCATGTCGCTGACCTGCAGGTCGGCCTTGAAGACCGTGGATTTGAGTGCCATGGGTTGAAGCCTGTGGGAATTATGTAGAATACCACCGCGATACGACCAGCCAGCCCCTAGCGAGCCAGTCGACTGAACCACGCGGGCCCCATCGGTGCCCTTCGTCCAACGCCTAGGGGCTACCCATCATGTTCCCGACCCACTCCCATCGGCCGCGGCCGACCGTGCTCGCCGTTTGCCTGTCCGCGGCATTGCCTTTCGGCGCATTCGCGCAATCGGCGACCACCGCCCCGGATGCCGCCACCACGCTCGATGCCGTCGCCGTCAAGGGCCAGCGCGCGCCCACCTATGCCGCCGAACAGAGTTCCGCCGCCACTCGCCTGTCGTTGACGCCGCAGGACACGCCTCAATCGATCAGCATCGTCACCGAACAACGCATCGAGGACCAGAACCTCACCAACGTGCGCGACGTGCTGGACAACACCACGGGTGTTTCGTCGAGCGCCTACGATACCGAGCGCGTGGTGTTCTATGCACGCGGCTTCCAGATCGAGAACATGGCGTACGACGGCGTGCCCATCGCTGCCGGACTCAACTCCAGCTCCGCCGACGGCAGCCTGGACACCGCCATCTATGAACGCGTCGAGGTGGTACGCGGTGCCACCGGCCTCATGAGCGGCGCGGGCAGTCCGTCGGCCATGATCAACTTCGTCCGCAAGCGTGCCGACAGCCGTACACTCCAGGCGGATGCCTCCCTCAGCTATGGATCGTGGGACACGCGCCGGGGCACGTTCGATCTATCCACGCCCCTGAACGCCTCCGGCAGCGTGCGTGGCCGCGTGGTGGCCGCCTACGAGGACGGCGACTCGTACCTCGACCGCTACAGCACCAAGAAGAGCGTGTTCTATGGCGTCGTCGACGCTGACCTGGGCAGCGATACCGTGCTCAGCCTCGGCTTCGACTACCAGCGCACCACGCCCAAGGGCGTCACCTGGGGCTCCTATCCCGTCTTCGACGACACCGGCGGATTCATCGAATGGCCGCGCGGTTTCACCAGCGCCGCCGACTGGACCTATTGGGACAACACGACGCGGACCGCCTTCGCCGACCTCAGGCACAGCTTCGACAACGGCTGGCAGTTGCGTGTCATGGCCAGCCGCCGCGAAACCGATGGCGACGACGCGCTGTTCTACGTCTACGGGTTTCCCAACCGCGAAACCGGCGAGGGCATCACGCCCTTCGCCTACCGGGGTACCGATGCCGGCAGGCAGAACCTGCTCGACGTCTACGCGTCCGGGCCGTTCCAGGCCTGGGGCCGTGAGCACGAACTGGTGGTCGGCGTCAGCGGCTCGCACTACACGCAGGATTCGTGGGAACGCGAACACGGCGATCTGCCGGGCGTCGGCAACTTCCTGCAATGGAACGGCAGCTATCCCTATCCCGACTTCGCCGTGGACAAGACGCCATACAGCGCCACGCATACCGACCAGGGCGGTATCTACACGGCGGCGCGCCTGTCGTTGGCCGATCCGTTGAAACTGATCCTCGGCGCGCGCTACAGCCGCTGGAAGAACGACACCAACGACAGCACCAGCGGCGTGTATCACCACGAACATACGAAGACGGTACCGTATGCCGGCCTGATCTACGACATCGACGGCACCTACTCGGCGTTCGCGAGTTACACGCAGATCTTCGACCCGCAAAGCAATCGCCGCGCCGACGGCGGCTTCCTCGATCCCGTGCTCGGCAGCAGCCGCGAGGTGGGCATCAAGGGCCGGCATTTCGACGGCGCGTTGAACACCTCGCTGACCCTGTTCGAGACGCGCCAGGACAACGTGGCGGAGGCGGCGGTGGGCGAGTACCTGCCCGACGGGCGGACGCAGGCATACAACGCGGTGAACGGGACGAAGTCACGCGGCTATGAATTCGAAGCCTCGGGCGATATGTCGGAATCCTGGAACGGCACGTTCGGCTGGTCGCACTTCAACGTGAAGGCGCCCCAGAACGGCGGCGCGTTGCGCACGGCGTTGCCGCGTACCCTGATCCGCCTGTTCACCACCTATCGCCTGCCCGGCGCATGGAACCGCCTGACGATCGGCGGGGGCGCCAACTGGCAATCGGCCAGCCATGCCCAGGTCGACGGCCCGAACGGCCCGCAACGGCTCGACCAGTCCTCGGTGATGCTGCTCGGCGCGATGGCCCGCTACGCCATCGGCAAGCAGGCGTCGGTGCAGGTCAACGCGGACAACCTGCTGAATCGAAAGTACTTCGTGCTCGACGAGTTCAGCAACCTCTACTACGCCCCGCCGAGCAGTTTCACGGTGAGCTTCAACTACAGGTTCTTCTGAAAATCTCCCGCGACATCGGGTTGCTTTGCAGCACGTGAAGAATGCGCGATAATTGAGATCGGTTCTCATTTACATTCGCATTCACACACTCGATGTCCGTTGGGAGTTCCATGTCCGCCGTCCCGTTCCGCCGTCATGTCCTCACCCTTTCCGTCTCGGCCGCCCTCGCCGGCCTCGTGCTGCTGGCGCCCCCGGCCCATGCCGCCGACGGCACCGACGCGCAGCAGAAGGCGCGTGACAACAGCACCACCTTGTCAGGCGTGCAGGTGGAGGCCAGCGTCGCCGCGCCCACCGCGGCATACGCCGGTGGGCAGGTCGCCCGCGGTGGACGTTTCGGCGTGCTGGGCAACCAGGACTCGATGAATGTCCCCTTCGCGATCACCAGCTACACCGACACGCTGATCCGCAACCAGCAGGCGCGCACCCTCGGCGACGTGGTCTCCAACGACCCCGCCGTGCGCACCGGTTTCGGTTATGGCAATTTCTCGCAGACCTTCACCATCCGTGGCTTCCAGGTCTATAGCGACGACATCGCTTTCGATGGACTCTACGGCCTGCTGCCCCGCCAACTGCTCGCGCCGGAACTGGTCAGCCGCGTGGAAGTGTTCAAGGGGGCCAGCGCATTCCTCAACGGCATCAGTCCCGGGGGCTCCGGCGTCGGCGGCAACATCAACATCGCGCCCAAGCGCGCGGAAGCGCAGCCGATCACCCGCGTCGGCCTGGATTGGGGCAGCGACAGCCAGGTGGGCGGCAGCGTGGATATCGGTCGCCGCTTCGGCGCCGGCGATGCCTTCGGCGTGCGTGTGAATGCCGTCCATCGTGATGGCAACACCGCCATCGACGGCGAGCAGCGTCGCGTCACGGCCGCTTCGGTCGCGTTCGACTACCAGGGCGAGAAGCTGCGTGTCACCACCGATATCGGCTACCAGAAACAGGTCATCACCGGCGGCCGCGCCGTGGTCTACGCCAGCGGCCTCGATCGCGTGCCGCGTGCGCCGTCCGCAAAGACCAACTATGCCCAGCCCTGGTCCAATTCCTCGCTGGAAGACACCTTCGGCGTGGTCCGCGCCGAGTATGATTTCACCCCGTGGCTCACCGGATACGTGGCCGCGGGCGCGCACCATGGCAACGAGTTCGGCGACTACGTCAGCCCGACGCTCGTGGATACCGCCGGCAACGCGACCGAATCGCGCTTCACCGTGCCGTACATCGCGGACACCGCCACGGGTGAAGCCGGCTTCAACGCGCACTTCGACACCGGCGAGGTCACCCACCGGGTGAACATCGGCTTCTCGGCCCTGAGCTTCCGCAAGAAAGCCGCCTATGCCGGATCGCTCGACCCGATCCATACCAACATCTATTCGCCCACTTATGCGCCGGTGCCCGACTTCGCCTATGACGTCGGCCCGATCAGCGACCCCGGCATCACCGGCCGCACGCAACTGCGCAGCCTCGCCGTGTCCGACACGCTCGGTTTCATGGACGACCGCCTGCAGGTGACGCTCGGCGCCCGGCGCCAGAAACTGCATACCATCGGCTATGCCTATGCGATCGACGGCGTGGATGGCGCGAAGAACTCCGAATACGAGCAGTACACGACCACGCCCATCGCCGGCGTGAACTTCCGCCTTGCCGACCAGTGGTCGATCTACGCCAACCATATCGAAGCGCTGACCCAGGGCGACCAGGCACCGGAGACCTTCAACAACCGGCCGGTCACCAATGCCGGCCAGGTCTTCGCGCCCTACAAGTCCAAGCAGAACGAGATCGGCGTGAAGTGGGACGCGGGCACGATCGGCAGCAGCCTCGGGCTGTTCCAGATCAAGCAACCCAGCGCCTATGTCAACGGTGCCAACACCTTCGTGGTGGATGGCGAACAGCGTAACCGTGGCATCGAGTGGAGCTTCTTCGGCCAGCCGGTCGATGGCGTGCGCGTGCTTGGCGGGGCCAACTACATCAAGCCCGAGCTGGTGAAGACCCAGGGTGGCCTGAACGACGGCAACGATGGCATCGGCGTACCGCGCTTCCAGGCCAATGCGGGCGTGGAGTGGGACATCCCGAACACGCCGGACGTCACCCTCAGCGCCCGCGCCGTACGCACGGGCAAGCAGTACCTGGACACCGCCAATACGCTGGACGTACCGGCGTGGACGACCTACGACCTGGGCGCCCGCACCACGACGCACCTCGAAGGCGTGCCGGTGACCTTCCGCTTCACGGTGCAGAACGTGACCAACAAGGGCTACTGGGCCTCCGCCAACGGCGGCTACCTGACCCAGGGCACGCCGCGTACGTTCTACGTCTCCGCGTCGTTCGACCTCTGATCGCCTAGGATTCGGCAAAGCTGCCAGACGTATCCGCCATCACGCGGTTGCGTCCGGCACGCTTTGCCTTATAGAGGGCCATGTCCGCTTCACGGCAAAGCCGTTGCAGGTCGTAGCCGCACGTCGCGGTGGCGGCCAGGCCGGCGCTCGTGGAGAACGACACGACACAGCCTTCCTCGGTGACCGGCGACGCTTCGATCGCCATGCGGATGCGATCGGCGACGAGCATGCCCCGCTCCTTGGGACAGCCGACGAGCAACATGCCGAATTCCTCGCCACCCAGGCGGCCGAACACGTCGCCCGGATGCAGTTGCTGCCCACAGATGGCCACCGCGTGCTTGAGCACGAGATCGCCCATGGCATGGCCATGCGTATCGTTGATCTGCTTGAAATGATCCAGGTCGATGAAGACCAGGCAAGCCTCGCCAGACCGCCTCTCCAGCAAGCGCAGTATGCGCTCGGCCTCGCTCATGAAATGCTGGCGATTGAAGATGCCGGTGAGGCCGTCGTGCCATGACAGCTTCTTGAAGCGGAGCTGCGATCGCTTGGTCCGCAACAACCAGAACACCACGGACGCCAGGAACAGGAGCAGCAGGACGATGTACAGCCGGCTGGTCTCGACCGCCTTGGTCTCCAGCGCCTTCTGCAAGCGGAGCATGCTGTTCTGCCGGGCGAGCCGCTCCGTCTCGAGCTTTTGCGTGAGCAGATGTTGCTTGCTCAGTTCGAACGCGAGGTCCCTCGCGGTGATGTCGTCCAGATAACCCTTGTCCTGGGCGACATAGCGCTCGTAATACGACAATGCCGCCGCAGCGTGGCCTTGCCTTTTCTCGATCCGGTAAAGCACGCCATAGGCGTCCCGTATCCACTCGCTCATCTCGGCGTCGTCACCCATCGCCAGGGCGGCGAGCGCCGCCTTCCTGGCATCGTCCACATTGCCGAGCTTCTCGTTCGCCCTGGCCCGCTGCACCTGCGAGGAAAGCAGGTGTGCGTAGTAATCGCTGGCGCGGATGCTCGGCCCGATACGCTCCAGAAGGGCCAGGGTCTTGCGCGGCTCCCCTTCCTCTATGAAGCGGTCGCCGAGGACGAGCCACATGGTGTTGGCAAGGATAGGCTGCCGCGCCGCGACACACGTGTCGATGGCCTTCGTCAGCTCGGGGCTGGACGAGGTCAGCCGCCCGGTGTTGTTCAGCGCCGCGGCCCGCAGGGAAAAGGGATAACACAGGGTTTCGCCAGGAGGGACGGCGTTTTCCATCATGCCGGCATACTGGATGGCGAGGTCGGTCTGGCCGGCCAGGTTGAACATCTGCGACAGGTTCATCAGCAGCATCGAGCGAGCCAGCGGATCGTCGATCCGCGGCAGGTCGTCGACCAGGCGATTGGCGAGCGCGAAAGCCTCGTCGTAGCGCCGATTGGCACCCAGGTTGCTCAGGAGCAATGCCGACGCCTTGGCAGCGAGCGTGACATCGCCGGAATGGTCGATGATGTCGCGCAGCTGGGCCTCGGACCGCGTGTAATCACCCTCGAACATGGTTTCCCATGCATCGAGATAACGCAGATGCCATTGCTGCGGCTTGCCCAGCGATGCGCCTTCACGACGTATCTGCCGCAGCATCTCGACGAATCGCGAATGGTCCTTCGTACGCAGCGCTTCCGTCTGCTCCAGGAACGACGCCGGGTCGGTTATGGATGCCGTGGCGAGTCCCGGCGACACCAGCACGCACCAGGCCAGCGCGACGCCTGTCGCGCGTGACCGGAGACGGCTCATCGCCCGGGACATGCCGACATCGCTACGGCTGCGGACCCGGTTCGTCGCGGGCGACCGCCGGGAGACGGGAAGGCTCGTCGCCGCGCCCCTCTCCCTCGTCGTCCTCGTTGCCGTCTTCGTCACCGTCGTCGTGATCCGGCTCGTCGTCCTCGTGGCCGGGGAACTGGGAGATGTGCGTCGTGTGCATGAGGATCGACCCGAATTCCCCGGACAACCACGAACGATCGCCCGAGACCACGGCCTTCGTGAGAGCCTCGCTCGCCTGGACCTGCCGCAGGAGGCTGGCCAGGTCCTCGGCCGATATATGACGCAACGACGCGTCGCGGCCGATGGCCTCCAGCAATTCGATCGTATCCGGCATGGTCTTCTCCCTGCTCCCTGCGAGCGCTTTCACACTGTGACGGCAGTCCCCGGCGTTTCTTTACCGCGCGGGCGACGTGTCCAGCGCGTCCAGGGCGGCCAGCCGCTTCCGGATGGCCAGGTTCGCCTTCAAGGCGACAGCCGGTGGAAGGACCACCGTTTCCTCGGGAGCCAGGGGAACATGCGGCAGGTCGCGCAAGAGGACGCGGCGAATGCCCGGCTTCTGGATGGGGAGCGTCGCTGCGCGGTAGACGATGATTTCGTGGTCCAGTGGATAGTCGTGGCCCAACACGTCCACGAGTACCTGCCGGTAAGACCCGTCCGTGCGGAGCCGTGCCAGCGACCTGTCGCCGACGACACCCACCTGCCATAGCACGAGGTAGGCCGTGGGATCGATGCGGCGCTCATAGAACAGCAACTGGCTGGCCTCGAAGTGCTGGCAGCCGAAGCGGCCCGGGTCGATGCCGAGATCCGCATACAGGCAGTCCTCGGCGGAGATGCCGGGCTCCATGTGCGCGACGAAACCCTCCGCGCGGGCGACCTCGACCGCCTTGTGCGGCGACCAGGCGAAGATGCCCGGATGACCGTAGAAGACGCCGCAGACACGCTTGCCGGCTCGTACCTCGGTCATCATCAGGTCGACCCACTCGCGGTAGGTCGTCATCCGCGACTTGCCTTCCTCGTAATACGGCTGCAGGCTGCGCACGTCGCCGTGCATGCGATGCAGCCACGCCTCCACGATGCCGTCGGACAGCGCCGCGAACACCACGTCCGCTTGCTCGATATGGCTGCGGGCCAGCGGCGTCAGGTGGGAGCCCAGGGTCATGCCCATGCCGACGCATGCGAGACTTCCGCGCTGTGACTGCGATGTATTCATCGCGCGATAGTAGGCCAATTCATGGGCGGTGGTTACTTCCGCCCTGCCCTCAGTTTCCAGCCGATGACGGCGATCGGCACGGCCAGGGCGATCCACGCCGCGATGCGAAAGAACGCGTTGTTACCTAGTAACGCCATGAACAGGCCGGCGAGCGTCAGCATGGCCATCGCGGCAGGCCATCGCCATACGCCCCCGCGCGATCCGGGTCGATGGTTCATGCGGTCGCTCCGTCACCGCGAGGACGCTTGCGACGCTCGCGCCAGAGGTACAGGCCCGTCACCAGGACGGCGATCGTGAACAGGTCGAAGGCCGCCCAGAGCAGCTTCAGGGGCAAGCCGCCGTAGTCGCCGAAGTGCAAGGGGCGCGACAGTTCCAGGGCGCGCAGGTACCACGGTAGCCCGCGTGCGTCGGTCACCTCGCCGCTTTCCACCTCGACCAGCACCGGGGTCAGCAAGCGCGAGGTGAGTGGCGTTTCGCCCTGCATCCAGATCATGTAGTGGTGCGGGCTGCCGTAGGCGGAGTATGGAAAGGCCACGCTCTCCGGACTCGTGCCAGGCACCGCGTGCCGCGCGGCGGCCACCGCCGTGTCGAGCGACACCAGCGGAACGAGCATGGGCTTGTCGTGCCACGGAGCCAGCATCTCCGCCAGGCGGCCCGTGCGCCAATAGGCGAACAAGGGATCGGCCAACGTGTTCACCACGCCGGTGACACCGACCACGAGGGTCCATGCGAGAAGCACGATGCCGAGCAGGTTGTGCAGGTCGAGCCACTTCGCGCGTTTCGACCGGTTCCGGCGGATCTCGCCAAACCCGGCCTTTTGGGTGAACGGCCCGTAGATCAGCACGCCGGAGACGACGGAGACCACGAACGACATACCCATGACGCACAACAGCAGCATGCCGGGCAATCCCGCGAACAGCTCGCGGTGGAAGGCCAGCAACCATTGCGTGACCCGCGCGCGTTGCCGGGGTTCGTCCAGCACGACCGCCGTTCGGGCGTCGATGGACAAGACGTGGTAACCGCCCAACGCCGACCGTGGCTCCTTCGCCATGTACACCATCACCGTATGCGGGCCGCCCTGCTTCCACGACATCGCCTGGATGTATTGGCCCGGGTAGCGCGCCTGTGCGGAAGCGACGATCTTCGCCAGGGGAGCATCGGGCGTGCCATCGGGCTGACGTGACGCCGGTACCGAGGGTGCGGCCCAGGCGTCGATTTCCTCGTGGAACACCAGTGGCAGTCCGGTGATGCAAAGGACCAGCAGGAACAACGTGCAGGCGAGGCTGGTCCAGCTGTGCACCCGCGTCCACGAACGGAAGTTCCTCACCATGCGTATGCCACCGTCGCCATCACGTTGCGGCGAAGCCCCCAGCGGCAGCCGATGGCCGCGCAGTACGACACGTAGCGCTTGTCCAGCAGGTTCGCGGCGTTCACCGCGAGACGCCAGCCGTCGAGATCGGGGTTCAATCGTCCTAGGTCGTAACGCAGCATGGCGTCGACCGTGGTGTACGAGGGCATGGTCACCGTGTTGGCCGTGGTGGCGTATGCCTTGCCGGTCCAGCGCACGCCACCGCCGAGGCCGAGTCCGGCCAGCGAGCCGCCGCGAACGGTGTAATCGAGCCATGCGGAAGCCTGGTGCGCAGGTACGTCGGCCTGGTGGTTACCCTGGATGGCGGTCGTGGCGCGGGTGATCTCGTTGTCGAGATAGCCATAGGACGCGCGCAGGTTGAGCCCCTGCGCAAGGCTCGCCGTGCCGGACAACTCGATGCCACGCGAGCGGACCTCGCCGGTCTGGATGTTGAAGTTGACGTTGGCCGGGTCCGCCGTGGAAACGTTCTGCTGGGTGAGTTCGTAGGCCGACAACGCAAGGTACGCATCGACACCACGAGGCTGGTACTTGATGCCGATCTCCTTCTGCCGTCCCGTCGTCGGCACGAAGGCCTGGCCGTGGGCGTCCGTGCCGAGGGTCGGCTGGAACGAAGTGGAGACGCTGGCATAGGGAGCCAGCCCGTTGTCCAACAGGTAGGTGACGCCGGCCCGCCAGGTGGTCGCATGGTCGGTCTGCCGGGTCCAGGTGTTCGCCACGTGGTTGTCGTTGTCGCTGCGCGAGGCGTCCCGGCGTGCGCTCAGCATCACCGACCAACGGCCGGCACGTATCTGGTCCTGCGCATAGACGCCGAGCTGGCCCTGCCCCTGGCTCGCGTCCTGGAACCGCGGCGGCACCACGATCGCCTGGCGGTAATCCGGATGCAGGATATCCAGCGTGGGCGCGCCACCGTAGCGGGTGAAGTTGTCCCAGAGGATTCGTTGCACGTCCGCGCCGAGCAACACCGTGTGCTTGATCGAGCCGGTATCGAAGCGCGCTTCCCACTGGTTGTCGAGGTTGAGCGTGCGCAGGCGCTCGTCCGACATATAGGTCTGCCGGTTGAGGGTGCGTAGGTCCGCTCGCAGGTTGAGTCCCTGCACGGAATCGTAATTCGTGGTGTTGCGCGCCACGCGGAAGTTCTGGCGGAAACGCCAGGTCTCGTCGAACACATGCTCGAACTCGTAGCCGAGCTGGTATTGCGTACGCTTGAACGATTCGAAGCCGGTGTCGCCGGTATAGAAATCGCGTGGAATGCGCCCGTTGGGATTGGGCAGCAGGGTCCCTTGGTAAGGCAGGATCGACCACACGCCGCCATCCGGGTCGTGCAGATAGCTGGCGAGGATCGTGAGACGGGTCCGGTCGTCGGGTTTCCAGGTGAGCGCGGGCGCGATCGCCACGCGCCGCTCCTTGGTATGTTTCGCGTCCAGGTCGGTGTCCCTGACCACGCCGGTGAGCCGGTACGACCAGTGGCCGCTGCCAGCGAGCGGTCCGCCTAGGTCGACATTGGCCTGGCGCCGGGACGATGTACCGAACTGCAACTGCACTTCATGCAGCGGCGTATCCGTCGGACGCTTGCTGACCACGTCGATGATGCCGCCCGGCGATGCCTGGCCGTACAGGACGGACGCGGGCCCTTCCAGCACCACCGCGCGTTCCATGAGGTACGGCTCCACCTTCGGCACCGCCCAGGTACCGGCGAGCAGTTTCAGGCCGTCCAGGTATTGATCCAGGGCAAAGCCGCGGGCGCTGATGCTGTCCAGGCGGTCGTCGTTGTCGTCGCTGATGGTCACACCGGGTGCGTAACGCAACACGGCGCGCAAGGTCTGGGCTTGTTGCGCTTCGATCTGTTCACGACTGATGACGGAAATCGTCTGCGGCAGTTCGATCAGAGGCATGTCCGTCTTCGCGCCCGTCGACGTGCGATGCGCGACGTAGCTCCCCGCGTTCGCCACGACACGCGTCTCGTCCAGCATGACGGAACGTCGCGTGCCGGCACCCGCATTGGTAGCGGGTCTGGGCACGCTTGTGGAAACGATGTCGGCGCGACGCAGGACATAGCCGCCATCCGGCTGCGCCGCCGCTTCCAGTCCCGTCCCCCGCAGCAACGCCCGCAACGCCTCGTCCGTGTCCATCGTGCCCTCGACGCCGGCACTGCGCAGGTTGCGTGTCAATTCGCTCGTGTACGACAGCAGCACGCCCGCCTGGCGGCCGAACCGGTTCAAGGCCTGGTCGAGCGGACCCGCGGGCACGGTCCAGCGTGGCGTGGTGTTGGCATCCTGCGCCCAGGCACCCGCGGCCGGCACGAAGGAGGCGACGGCCGCGCCCAGGCAGAGGGAGGCGACCGCGCGGGCGAGCGGCGACGGCCGTGGGGTGGAACGTTGGGTCATGGGGGATTCCGGAGAACATCGAAGACGATTGCCTTCTATGTCACGCGAGAATCGAAAACGGACCACTCCAGGCCGGCGGTCGCTCAGGCGGCACGGGGAACGACGCGCACCCAGTAGTGGGTGCGGTAATGGACGGCCACCGGCAGGCTCTTCTCGAGGATCGCCAGGATGCGGTCGGTATCGGCCAGGGGATACGTGCCGGATACCAGCACGCCGGCGACCGCGGGATCGCAGGCGACATGGCCGGGCCGGTAGCGGGCCAGTTCCGCCACGAAATCGGCCAGCGGCATGTCGCGCACCACGAGCATGCCGTCCAGCCACGCGGTGTCGTTCTCGTCGGCGGGAACGAGCGGCGAGATCGCCGAACCGGTGAAGCGTGTTCGTTGTCCGGCAGGGATGATTCGCGGATGGGCCGCCTCGCGCGTGTCGACTTCCACCGATCCGGAATAGACCGCGACACGCGTGGCGTCATCGTCGAGGCGCACGCTGAACCGCGTGCCCAAGGGGCGCAGGCGGCCGTGTTCCGTCTCGATCCCGAAGGGACGTGTGTCGCCGGGCGGATGTCCGGTGGTCACCATGATCTCGCCACGCACCAGGCGCAGCATGCGTCGCCCTCCATCGAAGCGCACGTCGATGGCGCTGTCGGTGTTGAGCACCACCTGCGTCGCGTCGGGAAGCACGACGGTGCGTCGTTCGCCCGGCCCGGTGCGCGCGTCTGCGATCCACGCCTGCCATGGCACGCGGCGCCCGGCGATCCATCCCGCACCACCGACGGCGGCAAGAAGGCCTAACGTCTTCAGTGCACGGCGGCGGCCGGGCGAATCCGGCGCGGAGAGGACCGCATGTGCCAGTGGCGTGGGGACGGTGTGCAGGCGACCGTTCGTGGCTTCGATACGCTGCCACGCACGCAGGTGGTCGGGATGCGCACGCAGCCAGCGTTCCCACGCCTGGCGGGTGGCATCGCCTGCTCCTTCCGACTGCAGCTCGACCATCCATTCGACCGCCTGCCGGGCGATGGCCGGCGCGATGCGCGTCGTCGGTTCGGAGGCGGCGGAAGACACGATGGCGTCAGTCTTCGGGGAAGTAGCACTGCTGGCCCGCGCGCACGATGTAGCGCTTGACCGTGGTGACGGAGACGCGTAGCTCGGCGGCAATGGCGGCATGACCCAGGCCGTCGAGCTGGCTGAGCAGGAAGGCACGGCGAACCGGCCGCGGCAGGCCATCCAGGCGCCGGGCGATCTCAAGCAGTGTCTCGAGCACCATGGCCTGCACTTCGGGCGAAGGCACGGAGGATTCCGGCAACGAACTCAATGTTTCCAGCCATGCCCTCTCCACGTCCTGGCGCCGGTAGTGGTTGGCCAGTACCCGCTGCGCGATCGTGGTGAGGAAGGCGCGTGGCTCGCGGACGACAATCGCCTCGGGTTTCGAGAGAATCCTGACGAAGGTGTCCTGGGCGAGATCATCGGCGTGCGGGCCGCCGCCCAGCCGGCGGCGCATCCATCCGAGCAACCACCCGTGGTGGTCGCTGTAGAGGTCGTCGACGGTGCGATGGATGCTTTGGACCGAAGCCATGGTGAAAATAATGCGAATGGTTCGCATTAGCGCATATCGCCGGCGAGGAGGCAAGACGCCCCTCCCGTTCAGCGACATCAGCGCGATCACGGACGTCCGACGTACGGCCGCCGTGCACCCAACATCGCGGGGGCACCGGCGGAACTCCGACCATCGGCACCGGTACGGTCACCGATCACGCTTTCGATGACCCCGTGGTCACCGAATCGAGGTGCTCGACGCGCATGATGTCGCCCAGCCAGACCAATGCGCTCCACTGGGGTTTTCGCGGATCAACGAGCTTCACGGTGCCGTTGATGCCCTCCTGGTCGTCCGCGGTCTTGAACACCTGGATCGTCGGCGTGACCGCGACGACGCCTTCCACAGGGTCGCCCACCACGAGATGCAAGCGTACACGCGCATTGACGGCGAGTTCGTCGACGACGCACTCGATACGTTGGATGTCGCCTGGTTCGCTGAATACGGTTCGTGCGATGCGCCCCATGGGTTCCACCTCCTCTCTCCAACGTTGCGGATCGGATTCCGCCAGCGTCCCGGCTGCGCGCCTCCGCCCCTGCGGTCTCCCTTCGGAGCACCGCGGGGGCGTGAGGTCTCGGTTGAAAGATCAGGCGGCTTTCGATTTCTCCGCGGCGCGCTGGTTGCCCGCCTGCTCGGCCAACATCGTCAGTTTCTCGTCGGTCGCCTTTTCTTCCTTGAGCGTGGCCTGCAGCAAGGGCAACGCGTCCTCGTAGCCGAGTTGTTTCGCGATCGCCGAAAGCGTGCCGTACGAGGCGATCTCGTAATGCTCGACCTTTTGCGCGCCGCCAATGAGAGCCGCATCGCGCAATGCGCCGGCTTCGACTTCCTCGATCACTTCCTTGCCTTCCTCCACGAGGCCTTCCATCGCCGCGCACTTGATGCGCTTGAGCCGGATGCCGAGCGCGTCGACGATTTGGTCGATGCGTTCCACCTGCCCCTGGGTTTCCTCCAGATGGGTCTCGAATGCCTGTTTCAACTCGGGCGCCGTAGCGGCACGGGCAAGGCGCGGCAAGGCCTTGGTCAGTTGCTTCTCCGCGCTGTAGATATCCGAGAGCTCATGAATGAAGAGGTCTTCGATCGTTTTTACCGCCATGGTGATCTCCGCGCTGGTTGGAAAGCATCCATGCTAGGGAGGGACTTGTCATGCGATCAGATGCATCGCGTGAATGCCCCGAATACGTGCTACGCCTCGACGCCACCGGGAACGAAAGCATCGACGGATTCCCAGGCGCCGTTGTCGCCTTCGACCTTCAGGCGAACCCGGCGGCCGGTCCGGCGACCGAGACTGTCGGCCAGCCGCAGCGCATGCCGGAAACACTCGTCTTGCGTGGCGAACGTGCCCATGCGATGGGTATCGTGGAAGACCTCCCAGGGAAAGACGTTGTTCCGCTGGGCAAGGGGGAGATAAAGCATGATGGGGGTATGTGTTTCGTTGTCCATGCCGCCTTGCATTCAAACCTCGTGCCAACGCCCGGGTGTCGGTGAAAGCATGGAAGCACGCGCCCCGGGACAGGCGAATCGCCACCCGGGGCGGCAAGAGTTTCCTGCGGAGGGTGGTAACTCTTACACGGGGGCGTCCACCGTGGCATCACCAGCGACGCGGAAGATGGGACGCCACGGCGCGGCATCCGCGTCCTCGTGGAGACTCCCATGCTGGCATCGACCCGGCGGTACAGGCAGATCGCTTCCTTCGTCCTTAAATACCGACGCGCCGGCGTGCTTCGTTCGCCGACGGACCCGATGGCGACGGCACCCGAACGCGACACGGCCTCCCCGGAGCAGTTCGCGCGGGACATCGAATCGCTGGGGCCGGCGTTCATCAAGCTGGCCCAGGCGCTCTCGACGCGGCCCGACCTCGTCGCCCCGCCCTACCTCGTGGCCTTGCAACGCATGCAGGACGCCGTCGTCGAAGTGCCCGTGCGCGCGATCACAGCCCTGGTCGAACAGGAATTGGGCGCACCGGTGTCGACGCTCTACGCGGACTTCGACGAAAAACCCCTCGCCGCCGGATCACTCGCCCAGGTCCATGCCGCTCATCTTCTGGACGGCACCCGCGTGGCGGTCAAGGTACAGCGTCCCGGCATCGAAGCGGACGTGGCTTCGGACCTCGATCTCCTGGCCAGGGTGGCGCGGCTAGCGGAAGGCTATACCGACGCCGGGCGCAGGCTCGGCATCGAAGACTGGGTCGCCGCCCTCCGCGACGCACTGGCGGAGGAACTGGATTTTCTCGCCGAGGCGGACAATCTCGACGCGCTCGGCCGCGTCTTCGCGCTTTATCCGTCACTGACGGTACCGAAGCCACACCGCAGGCTAAGCACCCATCGCGTGCTCACCATGGACCTGATCAGCGGGCGCAAGGTGGCGCCAGGGACGGCGGGCGCCGACCAGGGACGCGTGCTCGGCGAGGCACTGATGCGTGCCTACCTCGACCAGGTGTTCGCGCAGGGCCGCGTCCATGCCGATCCGCATCCGGGCAACGTGTTGATCGACGACGACGGGCGACTCGCGGTGATCGATGCCGGCATGATCACCTACCTGTCGCGGACGGCACGGGTCACCCTGCTGCGGATCATGTTGCATGCGATCAACAGTGACGGTGACATCGTGGCCGACCTGTGCGAGTCGATGGGGAGGCGCCTGCCCGACTATGACCGGCAGCGTTACCGCCGCGCCGTGCGCAGCCTGGTCGGCCGTTATGCGGCCCGTGGCGAAGACCGCGCCTTTGCCGAAGGCTCGCTGCTGCTGGACCTCACCTCGCGGGGTGCGGAATGTGGCTTGCAGCCGCCACCGGAACTGAGCGTGCTGGGCAAGACGCTGATCAACCTCGAAGCGACACTCTGCGCGCTCGATCCTTCCTTGCCCACGCGGCGGATCGTCGAGGAACAGCTGGAGTCGCTGCTCGTGAAGCAATTCGGCGACCATGCCTCCAAGACCGGCGTCGCCGCCATGGCGCTCGATGTCTACGCGTTGGGTCACGGGGTGCCATCGAAGTTGTCCCGCTTCGTCGATACGCTGGCGGACAACGACCTGCGTATCCGCGTCGACGGGCTGGAGGAGTCGCACCTGATCGAAAATCTGCAAAAGATCGCCAACCGCATCAGCGTCGGCCTGATCTCTTCCGCGTTGATCGTCGGCGCCGCGCTGCTCACGCGCAACGGCGCGCACGACTTGCCGACATGGGCAGCGGTGCTGTTCGGCCTGGCCGCCCTGCTCGGTCTTGCGCTGATCGTGAACGCGTGGCGGGTCGACCGCGTGGCGACGCGCAAGGGCACCATTCGGCGCGCGGGGCACGGCTAAGGGAACGCCGGAAGGCGAGTCGCATCGCCCTCCCTCAGCGCTTCGCCTCGACATCGGGAGTGGCGTCGCGCACCAGGAATTCCTCGGTCAGCTCGGGCAGGTGGTCGAGCACCCATTTCGCCATGGCCTGTTCCTGCGGCAGGATCTGCTCGCACGTGCGCTGGGTTTCGGTGTCGCCCACCGTCCTGGCCGCCGCGATCAACGCCGTATAGGTGGCGATCTCCAGGTTCTCGAACACGTAACTGGAAATCGCACCCTTCACGATCTCGTCCGAATTGGTCATCCCGCCCACCGCCTGGCCGAACGCCATCACCTTGCCCATCAGGTCCTTCATGCCCGAGGTACTGCCGCCGAGCCGTTCGATGCATGCCTTCAACAAGGCCTGCTGGCCAAGGGTTTCCTCCAGGTGCTGCTCGATGCGTTGCTTCACCGCGGGGTAGTGCTCGATCCGGCCAGCCTGTGCCCTGAGCATCTGCTCCGCTTGCTGCTCCATCGCGTGGGCGTCGCGAAGCCAGTCGAGCAGGTTCTCTTTCAGTTCGGCCATGATGGTGCTCCTTGTCGAGGGAGGCCCATCGTCGCGGACCATCGGTGGACGCCGGAGCGATGAAGCGTGATGTCCCGATGACGGATCGGCCTGCCGGTTCAGCAGCGTGCAATCGCCCTCACGCATGCTGACCTCGTGCTGCACCTCGCATTGGAAAAGATGGCGGCTCCGCCAGCCAGGAGCGAAGCCAGCATGTTCAACCACAACAAGCGTCTCCAGTACACCGTGCGCGTCAGCGAGTCCAACCCCGGGCTTGCCAACCTCATGCTCGAGCAGTTCGGCGGGCCGCAGGGGGAACTCGCCGCGGCCATGCGTTATTTCACCCAGGCGCTTGCCGAGGAAGATCCGGGTCGCAAGGACATGCTGCTCGACATCGCCACGGAGGAACTCAGCCACCTCGAGGTCATCGGTTCGATCGTGGCCATGCTCAATCGCGGCGCCAAGGGCCTGCTCGCGGAAACGGTGGACCAGCAGGCGGAGATGTTCCGCGCGCTGCAAGGCGCCGGTAACGACAGTCATGTCACCCAGGTGCTGTATGGCGGCGGCCCTGCCCTGGTGAATTCGGCGGGCGTGCCATGGACCGCCGCCTACGTCGACTCGATCGGCGAGCCCACGGCCGACCTGCGCTCCAACATCGCCGCCGAGGCCCGGACGAAGATCGTCTACGAGCGGCTCATCAATGTCACCGACGATCCCGGCGTGCGCGACGCGCTCACCTTCCTCATGACCCGGGAGATCTCGCACCAGAAGTCGTTCGAGAAAGCCCTGTATTCGATGGACAAGAGTTTCCCGCCGGGCAAGCTGCCGGGCGATCCGCGCTTCAGCGACACCTACGTGAACACCTCACGCGGCGAAGGCGACCGCGCGGGCCCCTGGTGCGAAGGCAAGGCCTTCAGCGAAGTCATCACGCCGACCGAAGACAGCCTGCCGGTGGACGGGGGCGACGGCCACGCCGACGTGGAGCTCACGGCGGAAGAACGCACCGCCGTGGATGCGTTCGCCATCCGTGGCAAGTCCGATCCCACGCGCGATCCGGTGACCGGCGCCGACCTGGGCACGCTCGGCCAGGACCCCGGCCGGTAACGGGGCGGTACCACCCGGGTCATGCGTCCCGCATGACCCGGGCTGGCAGGGGAAGGATCGTCGTCCGCCGCATCGCTCCGCACGGAACCTTGACCGGTTCATCACGATGAAGGCCCCACGTTGTCGTTCTTGCAACCTCTTCACCTTCCCGACGAACGACATGGTAGCCATGCCCGCAGGTAGCCTGCTGATCCTCGACGATGACCGCCCATTCGCCGAACGGGCCAGCGAATTCGCGCGGGAGGTGGGATTCGAAGCCCATCCGGTGATGACACTGGGCGAGGCCGTCGAAGCCGCCGGAATGCACAGGTTCGACTGCGCGCTGGTGGACATAGGGCTACCCGACGGCTGTGGCCTGGAGTTGCTGTCGGAACCCCGCCTCGTCGACACCCGCAAGATCGTCATGAGCGGCAACGCCGCGCTGGCGAACTGGGCGGGAAAGAGCGTGCCGGGCACGCTGGGCGTCCTGACCAAGCCTTTTCGCTTCTCGGCCTTCCGCGAACTGCTCGCACAGGCCCCGAAGACCCGCTCCATCACGGTAGCTACCGATCCTCGTGGTCGCTTGCTGGGCGATTCCCCGGCCATGTGCGCCGCGTTGCAGGAACTGCATGCGGTCGCACCGAGCCGGTTCCCGCTCCTCCTGCATGGGGAGAGCGGTACGGGAAAGGAGCTGGCGGCGCGCCTGGTGCATGACCGTAGCGGCCGCACGGGCCGTTTCGTCGCGATCAACTGCGCCACGCTCGCACCCGACCTGCTGTCGAGCCAGCTGTTCGGCCACCAGCGCGGCAGCTTTACCGGCGCCGTGGAAAACCATGCGGGACTCATCGCCCAGGCCGACGGCGGCACGCTGTTCCTCGACGAGATCGCGGAAGCACCGCACGGCGTGCAGGCGGCCCTGCTCCGCTTCCTCGAGTCCGGCGAGATCACTCCGCTCGGCGGTCGCTCGCCGCGCAAGGTGGACGTGCGCCTGGTCGCGGCGACCAATCGGGTACCACGCGACGCGGTGGCCGAAGGCCGTTTACGCGCGGACCTGTATTTCCGCGTGGCCGGCTATGAACTCCGGATGCCTGGCTTGCGCGAGCGTCCACAAGACGTGGAGGTCATCGCGCACGGCATCCTGGACGAATTGAATGCGGAATACGGTACGGCCAGGCGTTTCGCGGTCCGCGCCTTCGACGCCTTGCAGGGTTACGCATGGACTGGCAACGTGCGCGAACTGCGCCAGGTCGTCCAGCGGGCGTACCTCCAGGGCGGCGACCTGCTCGTGCTGCAGCGGCCGGTCGAGTCGCTGGTGGCCATGCCGGACGCCGGGCCCGCGACGGGCACCCTCGCCGATATCGAACGAGAAGCGATCCTGCGCGCGCTGGCCGCGTGCAAGGGCGATCGCACGGCGGCGGCGCGGCGGCTGGGGATCAGCACCAAGACGATCTACAACAAGCTTGCCCGGTACCGTGGCGCGCCGCCCGGCCTGTCCACGCCCCGATTCCGGGACACATGAGGAAAATATGCGCGTCATCCGGATCGACGGGCGGATCTCTACCCAGGGAAGCTAGGCGATCGGCAGGATGACCCGGACGATCGTATCGGTGGCCGCCGCGATCACCAGGCGGCCGCCATGGCGGGCGGAGATTTCGCTGGCCGTCCACAGATGCAGGCTGCGATCCGATTCGAACGGTTGCCTTTCCTCCGCGACCGGATCGCCGCCCACGCCGGCCAAAGACAACAGGCATTCCCCGCCAGCCACGGTACCGGTGAGCGTCACGGCATTCGCATGCGTTTCCTTGGCCAACAGGGCGAGACGCCGCATCAGTGCCGTCAAGGCCGCCGCAGGCACCGACACGGACGGCGACAGGCCGCGATAGTCGACGGCGACGTCCTCTTCGCCCAGTCCCGCCAGGGCCTCCGCGAGACTCTCGCGCGGGCTACCGTGTTTCCCACCTTCCTCGGCGATATCGGCCATCGCGGAAAACACGGAACGGAAGTGGCGGCCGAAGGTGTCGAAGTCGCGAAGCAGCGCGGCGACCGCGTCCTGGGCCTGCGGAACCTTGTCCTGGCGCAGGTAATGGTCGATCAGTTCCGCCCGCAACAGCAGGCTTCCCAGCGGCGTGCTAAGTGCATGCCCGGCTTCGCGACGGAAGCCCGCTTCCCCGAGCGTGCGCGGCGTTTCCTGGTCAGCCATTCCGGCCCTCGGCCGGGGAATGGCCCGGCAGCAATTCCACCTTGATCCAGCCGGGCCGCCGCTGGTCGAACGCTTCGTACGCATCGATCGCTCCGGCCAGGGGTTCCCGCTGGGTCAATATCCGTGTCGGCACCACCTGCCCCGAGCGCACCAGCTCCACGAGCATGGGCACGTACTTGCGGTGGTTGCAGTTGCCCATGCGGATGGTGAGGTTCTTGTTCATGGCGGCGCCGATCGGGAACAGGTTGTCCGTGGGTGGATACACGCCGATGATCGATACGGTTCCCGCCTTGGCCACCATCTCGACCGCCCATGCCAGCGCCTGCATCGGCGCATCGCCGGCTTCCCATGCGGGACCATCGGTCTTGGCCGCGGGCGATGCGTCCCTTGCCTCGCCCGGCGCGGGCTTTCCCGCGGCCGGCCCCTCGTGCGCATGCTGGGCGTCCACGCCGACCGCGTCAATCACCGCGTCCACGCCGATGCCGCCGGTCAGCCGCTTCACCGTCTCCACGGGGTCTTCGCGGCTGAGATCCACCGTTTCCGCGCCTTGTGCCCGCGCCATCGCAAGGCGGTCCTCATGCTGGTCGATGGCGAAGATACGACCGGCACCCAGCAGCTTCGCCGAGGCGATGGTGAACTGTCCGACCGGGCCGCAGCCGAGGACGGCCACGGTATGCCCTGGCTCGATATCCGCCATGTCCGCGCCGAAATAGCCGGTGGGGAAGATGTCGGAGATGAGGATGGCTTCGTCGTCGCTCACCTCATCCGGCAGCTTCACCAGGTTGACGTTGGCGAATGGCACGCGGACCTTCTCCGCTTGCATCCCGTTCAGTCCGCCGGCCTCTTTCGGGCCACCGTAGAACGCCGTGCCGGGTCCATTGGGATTGGCGTTGTCGCACTGCGCGTAGTAACCGGCCCGGCAGTAGGAACAATAGCCGCAGGCGACGGTCGAAGGCACGACGACACGGTCGCCGACTTCGAGGTTGCGCACGCCGTCTCCGAGCGCCTCGACCACGCCCACGCCTTCGTGCCCGAGGATGGTCCCGGGCTCGACGCCCGCCATCGTTCCACGAATGAAGTGCAGGTCGGTTCCGCAGATAGCGGACGAGGTAAGGCGCACGATGGCGTCGGTATCGGATTCGATGGAAGGCTCGGGTACCTCGTCGAGCCGGATGTCGCCTATGGCGTGGAATACGACGGCTTTCATGGGTTCACTCCGCGTGTCGGCAAGGCCACGACGGTAGGCCATCGGGCGTGAAGGCTGCACGGGCGCCATGTCGATGGCGTGCGCATGAGGGATGACTATCACGCGCCGTTTGCGGGAACGCGCTCATCCTGGTCGGCAATATCGGCGCTAGCATCGAGAGAGGCACCCTTGAGCCATTCGCCCGCACTGTTGATCCTGGATGTATTCAATACTTTCGACTTCCCCGGCGGCGACGAGCTCGCCGCGCACACCGTGTCCATCGTCCCTGCCATCGTCGCCCTGCGTGACCGCTTCCACGCGCACGGCGCACCCGTCATCTACGTCAACGACAACTTCAGCCGCTGGCAGGACGGCTTCGATGAACTGGTCGATTTCGTGCGCGGTTCCGAAGGTGCCGGCCGCGAGGTCGCCACCGCGCTGGCTCCCGCGCCCACCGACCTCAAGCTGGTGAAGCCGAGGCACTCGGCGTTGTTCGAGACGGCGCTACCGTCGCTGCTTTCATTCCTCGACGTGCGCCGTCTCGTGGTCACCGGCATCGCCACCGACTCGTGCATCCTCGCCACGGTGCTGGATGCCCACGTTCGTGGCTATGAATCGATCGTACCCGTGGATACGACGGCGGCGCAGACGGAGGAAAGGGTCGAGCGGACGCTCGTCCACCTGCGCGATACATGCGCCATGGAGACGCCGCGCTCGACCTCCATCGTCTTGCCCTGATCGGGTCTCAGCCGCTTTCAACGAGCGACGTCGCGAACATGTGTTTCGAAAGGGGTGTCATCGTGGTCACCCGGTGGTGGAGAGGTTCGCTCGATGTCGCATGGCGGCCATGAAGCACGCGTGGACGCAGGGTGTCGAAACCTTCAGGAGAGCGCATGCCGTGAAGACGAGGACGTGGGACACCGGCCCGCTGCCGCGGGATCGCCGACAAGGTCGGCTCCCACAAAGTCGGCTCCCATAAGGTCTGTTCATCCTTCATGACAGCGGCTTCGCTGCTGCTGTGGGAGCCGCTTCAGCGGCGATGGGTGCTTGCGATGAACTGGCCCGCTGCCGCGGGATCGCCGACAAGGTCGGCTCCCACAAGGTCGGCTCCCACAAGGTCGGCTCCCATAAAGTCGGCTCCCACAAGGTCTGTTCCCACCAGGGCGTGGCAAAGGCCGGTTTCCGACATGAGCCGATGTTTTTTGTATCGCAATGTATCAGGCGACCAAATCGTTACATGCGGTTTCAAAACCACCGGAAGTAGCTGCAATCAATCGCGCGGGGGCCGACTACATTAGGGCGACACGTGGCCGCAACGGTGTGGCCGCTCAACCTGCCAGGAGTCATGCCATGACGGAAGCCGTCGACCAGAAGAGGCGCAGGTGGCTCGGTGCCACCGCGTGGGGAATCGCCGCCGCGCCATTCGTGTTGAATACCTCGACAGTACTGTCCGCCGCCCATGCGGCGCCGGCGGCTCCCGCGAAGAAAACCACCTCCGGAGGCAACGTGACTTCCTTCAAGACGCTGAAGCAGATCAAGGCGGGCAGCCTCGACGTCGGATACGCCGAGGATGGTCCAGCGAACGGCACGCCGGTCATCCTCCTGCATGGCTGGCCCTACGACATCCACAGTTTCGTCGAGGTGGCACCGATCCTCGCGGCCGCCGGATACCGCGTCATCGTTCCCTACCTTCGTGGTTATGGGACGACACGTTTCCTCTCGGCCGAGACACCGCGCAACGGTCAGCAAGCCGCGCTCGCGCAGGACGTGATCGACCTGATGGATGCGCTGAAGATCGATAAGGCCGTCGTGGCCGGCTTCGACTGGGGCGCGCGCACCGCCTGCATCGTCGCCGCGCTGTGGCCGGAGCGGTGCAAGGCCCTCGTCTCCGTGAGCGGCTACCTGATCGGCAGCCAGGAACAGAACCGCGCGCCGTTGCCGCCGAAGGCCGAGCTGAACTGGTGGTACCAGTTCTATTTCGCCACCGAACGCGGCGAGGCCGGATACGCGAAGTACACGCACGACTTCGCTCACCTCATCTGGGAACAGGCTTCGCCGAAGTGGCACTTCGACGACGCGACGTTCCAGCGCTCGGCCAGCGCGTTCGATAACCCCGACCATGTCGCCATCTCGATCCACAACTACCGGTGGCGCCTCGGCGCGGCGAAGGGCGAGGCACGCTACGACGCGCTGGAAGCGAAACTTGCGACCTTCCCGTCCATCGGCGTGCCGACGATCACCATGGAAGGCGACGCCAACGGCGCGCCGCATCCGGATCCGTCGACTTATGCGAAACGTTTCTCGGGCAAGTACGAGCATCGCCTGATCGACGGTGGCGTCGGCCATAATCTTCCGCAGGAAGCGCCGCAGGCCTTCGCCAAGGCGGTCATCGACGTCGCCCGGTCCTGAGACGACAAAGGATCACTTGCATGAAGCCTGTTCATCTCCTGTCGTGTGCCGTCGCGTTCGTGGCATTGTTCGCCCTCGTGGAAGTGTCGGGAGCGAAGGACGACCCGCATCCGCTCTCGGCATCGCCCATCTATGGCGTGACCATTCCCGAGGGATACCGGCAATGGGAACTGATCGCTCCGGCCCTGGAAGACGCCCCGCTCAACGAGTTGCGCGCCGTCGTGGGCAACCAGAAAGCCGTGGACGCGTATCGCCACGCGAACCTGCCCTTCCCCGACGGAACGGTCCTGGTGAAGCTGGCCTGGAAGCGAACGCCTTCGAAAGAGTTCGCCTCGGCGACGGTGCCCGGTGCGGCGACGACCGTGCAGGTCATGGTGAAGGACAGCAAGAAATACGCGTCCACGGGAGGCTGGGGGTTCGGGCGTTTCGTCGACGGCAAGGCTGTCGACGAGGCCCAGCACCGCACCTGCTTCGCCTGCCACCAGGCGCTCGTCCGCGACCACGACTACGTGTTCACCCGCTACGCACCCTGAGTCGCGGGTGACATTTCGGCGACGATTGCCTATCGTTCCTGCCCGCCGTATCGCCGCGGAGCCAGGAGATTCCCTTCGTGTCGCATTACGCCGGTCCGCTGCTTACCCGCCCTGTCGCCGAGGCCCTGACGGCCTCGCGCGACGCCGGCGCGGGCGAATGGACGGGGTCGCTGGACCTGGGCCGCTCGGAAACCAGGGTGTCCCTGCACGAGGACGCCTGGCAATGGCATGAGGCGCTCTATCCGTATCCCGCTCGCCTCAAGGACCGCACGATCTACCACTGGGATGGCGAGGCTTTCGAGCCGGTATCGCGTTTTTCAGGGTCGCTGATCAAGCTGGTGCCCACGGAATGGGGTGCGCCCACCTTCGAGATCGACGGCATCAAGATGCTGCCCACGTCGAAGGAGTCACCGATCGACGATGCGCGGCGCAAGGTGGCGCTGGTGGAGCCGCGCGGCAAGGTGGTGCTCGACACCTGCGGTGGCCTCGGCTACTTCGCCGCTTGCTGCCTGGAAGCCGGCGTGGCCCGGGTGCTTTCCTTCGAGAAGAATCCGGACGTGCTCTGGTTGCGCACGCTCAACCCGTGGTCTCCCGATCCGGACGCTCCCGACGCCGCCGGCAGGCTGCGACTCGGCCATGGCGACGTCACCGAAGCGATCCTCCAGGTGCCCGACGCCTCGGTGGACGCGCTGTTGCACGATCCACCGCGCTTCAGCATCGCCGGCGAGCTGTATTCGCAAGCATTCTACGGACAGCTCACCCGTGTCGTGCGTCGCGGTGGACGCCTGTTCCACTACACGGGCAGTCCCAACAAGCTGACCAGTGGCCGCGACGTGCCGCGCGAAGTCGCAAAACGGCTCGAACACGCGGGCTTCAAGGCGCAACCGGCCCTGGATGGCGTGTTTGCGACGCGTCGTTGAGCTATTTGTCCGGAAAACCCACCACGACTCCATCGAGCGGCAGCTGCGCCTGGCGATGGCTCGGCGGTGCCGCCTTCCATGGATCGCCCTGCCCGAACAGCTGCGCCTCGCTTTCCTCGCCGTAGAGATCGATCCGATCGAAGACATACGGGATGCCTTCCGAGCCCTGGAAGTCCGGTGCGTTCGCCAACTGGAAATGCAGGTGCGGCGCGGCGGAGTTGCCCGACTGTCCCAACCGTCCGATCACCTGGCCACGGCGCACGTGGTCGCCCTTCTTCACCCGCACGCTGCCCTTGGCAAGATGGGCGTAACCGGCGTACTGCCCGGGTCCGATCGACAACACCACGTAGTTGCCGAACAGGCCGTCGGTGGTGAGCGAGGCCGGTTCCGGCTGTGGCTTCAGCGGCGCGTGCTCTTCCTCGCCGTCCCTCGCGCCGGCGACGACGCCATCCGCGACGGCGACGACCTCCGCGCCGTAGCCGATCCAGTCCGCGTACCGTGTCGCTTGCAGGTCCTTCACGCTCGGTTTGATCGCGCGTCCCGACGCATCCACGCCGACGAAATCGATCGCGTAGCGCTGGGGTACGGTCAGGCTGCCGTTGATCGCGACCATGCTGCCCCAGTGATGCGAGCGGAATGCGCCCGGACCTTCATGGGCCAGCCAATGGCCGCCACGAAGGGGCGCACCGATCACCGGCGCCGTCGTCGGCGACACCGCCACCTCGACGCCGTCCACTGCGTAGGCGTGGCCATTCGCCGTCATGTCCACATGGTGCCGCAGATGCTTCGGCACCGGCGTTCCCGCGGGCAGCGTGAGCCATAGATAGACGGTACCGCTCTTGCCGGGATCGACGACGGCGGCGGCACCTTCCTTCGGCACGGGCTTGACGACGGCGGCCAGTCCCGCGCTGTCCAGGTGCAGCAAGGGCTGGCTCGAATCGTCGGCGAAGACGTCCAGGTCGTCGAGGGTCAACGGGCCGGTGTCACCATAGAAATTGGTCAGGTGCAGTTCGTACGCGAAGTGCCTCGCGCCGTCACTGCCGGTGAACACGGTGGGTGCCCACGGTACCCTCGCTTCGACCGGGGCCGGATCGGGCACCGTCCGCGCGTGGAGGCCGGTACCCATCGTCGCTGCCACGCCCGCCACCCATATCCATGCGCGCATTCCCTTCCCCCGTGATGACCGAGCCCGATAGTAGCGGTTCGCAGGCGGGGAAAGACAACCCGGCTCAGCCTTCCTTGCCCAGCCCCGTCTGTTGCAGGAGGATCAGCAACGCGCTGTCGATCCAGCGCCGGGCCAGGCTTTCGCGGCGCCCTTGCATGCGCACGCTGACTCCTTGTTCGGCGTCGAGCGGAGCGGACAGGCCTTCGCCTTCCACGCGCACCCGGTACCAGACGGTCGCCGGGCGCAGTTCCTTCGCCGGTGCCGTCGGATTGAGCGGGATCGGTCCACCGTGGTTCTTCGCCAACAGCAGGCTTGGCAGGTGTTCGAGCGCGCCATCGTCCACCGCCACCACGCGGCCATGCAGCGGTTGCCAATGGCCGTGGCGGTAGACGGTCGCCGAAGCGCCGGGAACGAGCCGGGCCCGGTCCGCCTCCGACACGAGCACCTCCGCCCTCCAGCGCGTACCGCCGACCACGGTCGCGATGCGCGAGCCGGGCGATACCCAGCTGCCCGCCTGCAACGCCGGATCGAGGTCGCGCACGATGCCATCCTCGCTGGCCGTGAGGCGAAGGCGATGCAGTTCCGAGGTGCTGGCGCGACGCTGCACGTCGTACTGGTCGGCCATGCGCTCGGCCACGACCTGCTTGGCCACGCCATCGCGGTCGAGGGCGATGGCACCGCGCGCCGTGGATTCGTAAGCGTCGCGCAGCGCATCGGCCTTCGCCCGTTCGTCCTCGGGTGTCGGCGCGCTGAGTTCGAACAGCAACTGCCCGGCCGTGACATGCGTGCCGTCGGCGACGCTCACGCGTTCCATCCTCGCCGCGAACGGCGTGAACACCGGCTGTTCGAATCCCGCTTCCACGATGCCCTCGGCGGTGATGCTCGCCGACCACGGCACCAGCACGACCAACCCGGCCGCGCCCAGGACGATCAGGCGCCGACGCACGCGCGGCCAACGGATTTCCGCGCGCCGCGTCCACCATATCCGTACTTCGTTGAGCATCGGCCTCACCACGAACGTCACGATTTCCACCAGGAAGAGGATCAGGCCCAGGGCCTTGAAGAAGGCGTGGTAGACGACCACGGCGATGCCCACGAAGAGGGTCAGCCGGTACAGCCAGGTCGCGAACGCGAACACGGTGAGGAAGCCGGCGAAGCGCGGCGAGACAGCGTCCGGCCTGGGATCCTCGATGCCGAGCAGGCGCAGGCGCACCCAACGCTTCGCCCAGCGCCCCGCGCGCTCGTGCAGGCCGGGATAGTCCAGCGCGTCGGCGAGGATGAAATAGCCGTCGAAACGCATGAACGGGCTGGCGTTGACCACCAGCGTGAGCACCCATGCCGTGGTGCCCAGGAAGAAAAGCGCGTTCTTGAAGTTGCCTTCCGGCGCGAACGACCACAAGAGCGTGCACCACGCGGCGAGCACCAGTTCGGCCATGACGCCGGCCGACGCGATGGCCAGGCGTCGACGCGAGCCTTCCAGCTTCCAGCTTTCGCCGGTATCGGTGTACGCCATGGGCCACATGACCAGCAACGCCACGCCCATGTGCCCCACGCGCACGCCGAACCGCGTGGCCATGAAGGCATGGCCGAACTCGTGCCAGCACTTGGAAAAGACCAGCGCGCCGGCGAAGGCGACGACGCCGTCCCAGCTCATCGCGCCACGCAGGTTGGCCTGCACGACATCCCACTGGCGTGCCGCCAGCAGCAGGCCGAGCACGGCCGCGAACAGCGTGGCGACGAGGAATCGCAAGCCGAACATCCAGCTGACGAAGGGCAGCGTGCGGCGCAGGAAGCGTTCCGGGCGCACCAGCGGAATGCGGATGAACAGGTAGTTCTGCAACAACCAGTGCAGCGCCGACGTCCGCCGTTTCGGCATGGCGCCGCGCGTGAGTTGTTGCTGTTGCAGGAAACGCGCGAACTCCAGCACGTCGTCGGCTTCCGGCGTCATCGTGGTGCTGGCGGTAACGGCCTCGGCGATCCGCTGGGGATCGCCCAGCGCCCAATGCTGGAGGAACTCGAACTCGAGCCAGCCGATGCGGAAGAACTGGTTGCGCACGGGATCGGACAGATGCCACGCCGGCGAACCGTCGCGATTGCGCCCGGCGGCGTGGATGTTCAACTCGTCGCGCAAGGCGGGCCACGGCGGCGGCGCGCCCATGCCACCCATCGCAGCCATCGCAGGCATGGCCGACATCGTCAGAGCCCGCACCAGGCGCGCACGGCGGCCAGCGGACGGCGCAACATCAGGTAACCGAACACGCTCCAGCGCCCCGAGACGCGCGCCGTGCCTTGCAGGCCGATACGCGCACCGGGCGGCGTGCCATCGATCGTCCCGCGCAGCACGTAGCTGGCGACACCGTTGGGTGCCTCCACCGGCTGGTAACCGGCGTAGTCGAGCTTCGCGTCGAGCGGGTCCAGCGGCGCGACCTTGAGGAAGACGGTCATGGGAGCGCCTTCGGCCAGGTTGGTCGGCTCGCCCACCGGGGCCCACGCGCGCACGCCCAGCGCATGCGGGTCGGCAAGCAGGCCGATGCGCTCACCGGTCTGCACGGGACGGCCGGACCAGTCGTCCGGATCGGAATAGACGAACACGCCGTCGGCCGGCGCGCGGATGGCCAGCTTGTCCACTTCCCGCTGCAACGAGACCACGTCCACCTGGCGCTCGCGCCACTTGCCTTCGGCCATGCCCAGGTCGGCCTTGGCGTTCTGGTTCTCGATGGCCTGTTGCGCGGCCTGGTGCATCTCCACGCTCGCCGTGGCCAATTCGGCCTGCGCGACGGCGAGCTTGTTGCGCAGGGTCGTGTCGTCCAGTTCGGCGAGGACCTGCCCCGCCTTCACCGGCGCGTTGGGCAGGACCGTCATGCGATGGATCACGCCCTCGCGCGGCGAAGCGATCACCTGGCTCCGCGTCGAGATCACCTCGGCGGGAACGAGCGTGTATTCGCGCACGGGGATCAGCAGCACCACCAGCAACACGGCCAGTGCGTAGCGCAAGCGTCGTCCGCTGGTGGCCGCTTCCCACCAGCGCCGCCAGCGCGAGGGCCGCGCGACCAGCGACCACCAGGCATAACCGTAGAGGTTGGCGAGCTGAAGCAGTGCGAACTCGGCGCTGTCCGGGGTGAGCGTCGTGGGCCAGGCCTGGTCCCGTGCGAGCACGAGCAGCGCATCGACATGGCGATCGGGGCCCATCAGTGGCAGCACCCACACGTGCGCCGGCAGCCATTCGCTCCACTCCGCGGCCAGTTCCTCGCCGAGCATGCCGGGCGAAAGCGGCAGGACGCGGGCGCCAGCGGGCAGCTCGGCGCACTGCGGAGCGATCCGCCGTGCGACGGCGGACAACCACAGCGCATAAGGCGTATTGGGATCGGGCTCGGCCAGCCCGGAATGGGCGGCAAGGCGGGGGCTCCGTCCCGGGGGCGTCGCCAGCAACGCGGCCTGCCGGTAGTCGACCAGGCTGCGCGTCTCGTTGCATGCGACGAAACCAAGCTCGGTCGCGGTCGCGGCACCCTCGGCGCGTGCGGCGAGCGCATAGAAGCGCGACGACGCGCTGGCGCCGGGGTTGTCCTGGGGATTCATCGTTTCAGCCCTGCCCGGTGCTCTTCGCCGGCGTCGCCCGACCGCTCATGCCCGGCAGGACACGGCTCGTATCGCCTTCGAAATCGGCCTCGATCTCGATCGTCTGGCTGACCGCGTCGACGCGGCCGCTGAGGCGCGTCACGGTGAGAGGGTGGTGTTCGCCGGTCTCGTCGACGGCGGCGTCCAGGTGCGCGCCCGGCTTGAGCCAGCCGATCCAGCTGGACGGCACGTTCAGTCGCGCCTTCGGCGTGCCGGTACCGACCAGTTCGATCACCGGGGCACCCGGCGACACGCCCTGCCCTTCCTTCACGTGGATGCGCGCCACACGGCCGTCGAACGGCGCCACGAACCGGCACTGCGCCAGTTGCGCGTCGAAGATGCGCATCTGGCTGCGCGTGCGGTTGACGTCGGCGGCGGTGAGTTCGACTTCCAGCGCGGCGGCGGATTGCAGGCCCTGCAACTTCGCCTTCGCCTCGTAGCGCAACTGCGCCGCCTTGTACTCGGCGTCGGCAGCCGCGCGCCGGGCATCCACGTCGCTGCAATCGAGCGAGACCAGCAACTTGCCCTTCGCGACGGTATCGCCCAACTGCACGTACACGCGTGCGACGCGTCCCCCAGCCACCGCGGACAACGGGCTTTCCCGATCGGCCACCACGAGGAAGCGTACGGGAGCCTGGGCCGACGCCGCCGTCGTGGATTGGACCTGCGCGGCGACCGTGCAAGGCGTCCCCCAGGCGAGCACGGCGCTGAAGGCGGCGAACGTCATCGCCTTCGGAATCATCGTCGCGTTCTTCATGGCTGGGCCGTGGCCGCCGTTTCCGGCGCGGCCGCGAGGCGGCGCACTTCCGCCATCACCGAGAGCGCCGCGGCTTCGGCCAGGGCGATCACCGAACGCGTGCTGGCGTCATCGGGGAGGAAGCTGCGATAGCTCTGCGTCAGCAGGCGCTTGCCGGCCGTGTCCTGCACCGTCACGTCCCACTGCGCGCGCGTCGCCGCCTTGCTCGGCGTGGCGCTGTAGTGCAGTTCCATCGCGAGGCTGTCCGCACCGCTGCCGAGGGCCAGGCGGTTGCCGGTCATCACCTTGCCGACGGCGTCGCGCACCGCCACGCCATCCACGCGCGGCGGCAAGCCGGTCACGCTAAGCTGGATCGGCCGGTCCACCGCGACGGCATCCGCGGATTGCGTGAACACGTGCTTCTCGCCGTCGACCAGGCTGGCCTGGATGGCCTTGGAGAGCGTCGGCACGTCGCTGCCCGCGACCTGCTCGGGCATCAGGTCGATGCCAACGGAGTTGAGCACGCGGCCGTACGCCGACTGCGCCGCCGCATAGGAGGACGCTTCCTGGAAGCGCGAGACCATCGAGCGCGCCTGCGTGCGCAGCGTTTCCAGCTCGCTGGTGAGCTGGTTGTTGGAACCGGCGCGGGCCACGCTCGCGAGGCGCTGGTCCACCTGCGCGGATTCCTGGGCGAGCTGGTGATCGTAGACGGCCAGCTTGTAGCGCTCCACGGAAACGCGCACCTGGGTCAGCACGGCCATGCTGAGCGCCATGCGGCGGGCGTCGTCGACCTTCATCCGCGCTTCGTTGGTGCGCTTGATCGCGGGCAGCCCGGCGAGGCGGATCAGGTTCATCGACATGCTGATGCCGCCCTGCGTCCAGTTCTCGTTGTACAGGTAGCTGTTGGAGTCGTAACCGATGCCGCCGAACAGGTTGAGGTTCGGGAACAGCGCGGCGATCTGCTTCTTGGTTTCGATCGCGTCGATGCGCGCCTTATAGTCTTCCTCGCGCAACTCCGGGCGCTGTTCCAGTGCCGTCTGCTCGAGCTGGTCGAGGTTGGACGGAACCTGCGAGAGCCGTGTCTCGGTGGCGTCGGCCAGCGTGAACTGCGTGCCGGGCGCGAGGTTCATCAGGGCGGCGAGTTCGCGCCTCGCGAATTCCATCTCCTGGCGCTTCTCGTTCACCAGGGTCATGGCGTCGAGCAAGGCGCGCTGGTATTCCAGCCCTTCGACCGGCGGCAGCACGCCCGCACGCTCGGCCTGGCGGGTCTTTTCCAGCGCGGCCTGGATGTTGTCGGCGAGCGCCTGGGTCTCCCCGAGGAGGCGCTGCGCACCCAGCGCGCGCCAGTAGGCGTCACGCACGTCCTGCACGATGTTCTGCAAGACCTTGCGGCGGCGCTCGTCGGTCACGTTGACGTCGTCGGCCTGCTGCTTCGCCCGGTAGTAGCTCAGGCCGAAGTCGAGCACATCCCACGACAACGTGGCGTCGGCGAGGTAATGCACGCGTTCCTCGGAGGTGGAAGGACGCAGGCTGACGATGCGGTCCTCGATACCGATGCTGGTGCCACCGGAGTCGTTGCTGCGCCAGCGGTAACCGGCGTCGGCGGTCAGCTTGGGCAGCATGTCGAGCTGGGAGACGTCGAGCAGGCCGCGCGACAGGGCGGTCTCCATCAGCTTGAGCCGATAGTCGAGGTTGTACTTGAGCGACCGCGCCATGACGTCGGACAAGGTCAGCGGAGCGCCGATCGGCTCCTGGTCCTTGTACATCGCCTGCTGGTCGTTCTTGACGCGCGTGGCGACCTCGTCGTGGGTGAGCGGCTTCGGCTTGACGGCGCCACAACCGGTAAGGAACACGGCGAGGGCCAGCGAGGCGACCAGCGGCGCGCGGCGCATGGCGAAAGTCGTCGGTGTGGTGGTCTTCATGGCATGGATGTGGTGCATGGAGATTCGGTCCTTGTGAACGTGGCCGGCGATGCGTGGATCGCCGGGTTCGCGATTAGTGGCGTGGCTGCGTGGGTGCGGGTGCGGTGGCCAACGGCACGGCGGCGGCCTTGGCCATCGCCGCGATCTGTGCCGTCAGCGATGGCGCACCGGCTGGCGTGGACGCCGGTGGTGGCACACGCATGGCGGTAGGTACCTCGTGCGCGGCCTTTGCGGGCTGCGTGCGTTCGACATGGGTCTGGACCGTTTTCTCCAGGTCATGGATGCGCGTGGGCGAGAACGGCGAGAAGTCGTCCCACAACACACTGGAACCCAGCCCGAAATCGTTGAGGGCGACACGCGCGCGGCTGTGCGCCTCGGCGAGCAACTGGCGCGAGAAGGCCACGCCGTCACGCAGCACGTGCTGGGTGTTCGACGGGTCCAGCGGCGCGTCGCCGAGGTCCGAGGTGGGATCGTAGCGGCCCGTGATCCACTGGTTGTGCCAGCGCATCGTGTCGCCCTGCGACTGGTCCACCGCCGGCAGGACGAACAGGCCCGGCTCGTAACCCTGGCGGATGTCGCGCGTGGTCCGGTCGTAGGCGGTGGGGAAGATCTGGTCGCCCCAGCGTGCCTGCATCGGCGGCGTCGTGCCCTGGATCGTGATGGTGAGGCGTGCTTCGCTCACATCGCCATCGGCGTCCGTGATGGTGTAGACGAACACTTCGCTCAGCGTGCGGCTGGCGTCCAGCGAACTCACCCTCGGGTTGCGCACATCGAGCTGGTACGTGTACGTGCCGTCCGCGTTGAGGATCAACGTGCCGAACTCGCCACGGCTGCCGCCACCGATCGTTCCCATGGTGCCGAGATTGGCCGATACCACGCCGGTGAGCGGGCCACCGGCCGCCGGGCCGTCGGCACCGATGCGGTCGGAACCGTCGTGCGAGGAACCCTTGCCGGTGAACACATTGCCACTGGCGCCGGTCTGCCCGGCATCCTGGACGATGGTGGCGCTGTCGTCGCGTGCGACAGGCACGTCATCGGCGATGTCGACCACCAGCCTGCCGGTGGACACGCCACCGGTCACGTCGGTGACGCCCAGCGCGATGACATCGCTGGTGGACGTCGAACCGGGCTGCTGCAACGCACGGTCGAGCGTGTAGGTGTAATCGAGCGTACCCGCCGTGGCCACGCCATTCACCGTCGTGGTGGCGGTGAAGCCGGTGAGCACGAGCGTGCCGTCCGGCGTGACGATGGTGACCGGATGCTGCGGGCTCAGCGCGGACAACTGCTCCGGCGTGAGCGTGGTGCCGCCCACGGTGACGCTGGCGAGGCCGTCCAGGGCGCTCAGGTCGATATGGCCGCTGGTGGTGTCGCTACCGCCGCCATCGACCAGGCCCGGCTCGCCGACCTCGGCGTGGCCGCCGACGTTGCCGTCCCGGTCCACGGGGACGATCGACGGGTTGCCGTCGGTCACGCCACCGATCGTGATGGTCAGCGTCGCGGTGCTGCTGTCGCCATCGGCATCGGTGATGACGTAGGTGAAGGTTTCGGTGAGCGTCTGCCCGTCCTTCAGTGCGTTCACGGCAGGGTTGTCGTTGTCGAGCGCGTAGCTGTAGCTGCCGTCGGCGTTGAGCGTGAGCGTGCCGTAGCTGCCGCCGAGCGGCGAACCGACGGAACCCGCGGTGCCGTGGAAGCCGACCGCGCTGACCGGCGTGGCGGTACCGTCGGCACCGACGCGGTCGTTCACCAGCACCGACCCGGTGACGCCGGCGGTGTTCTCGGTGACGGCCGCCGTATCGTCGTGGGCCGTCGGCACATCGTCGACGATGTTCACGACGAGGGTTCCCGCCGCCGTGTCGCCACCCGCGTCGGTGACGGTCAGCGCGATGTTCTCGGTGCTATCGGTGGCGCCCGGCTGCGAGGCGGCGCGGTCCAGCGTGTAGGTGTAGCTGAGCGTGCCGGCCGTGGGGACGCCGCCGACGGTCGAGGTCGGATTGAAGCCGGTGAGCACGAGCGTGCCGTCCGGCGTCGTGATGGTGACCGGCGAACCGCTGCCGAGCGCGGCGAGCTGCGCGGTGGTGAGCGTGGTGCCGCCCACCGTCACGCTGGCGAGCCCATCGTCGGCGGTCAGTTCGATGCTGCCGGTGGTGACCTGCGACCCGTCGTGATCGACCAGGCCCGCCTCGACGACGGTGGCGTGACCCGCCGCGCCACCGTTGCCGTCCACGGGCGCGATCGACGGTGCGCTGTCGGTATGGCCGTGGATGGTGATGGTGAGCGTCGTGGTGCTGGTGTCGCCGTCCGCGTCGACGATGGTGTCTGTCTCTTATACACATCT